>JBKJSQ010000085.1:0-2625 GCA_046594495.1 Minisyncoccia bacterium
TATAGGACACCGGACAATGGGGTCACGATTGAAGAGCAGAAATCTGAAATAGCCAAGGTTAAGAGCTTGCTGGGGAAGTCGAGCAAAAACTCTAAAGGCAATGTGGGCTACCCAGAATTCATCATTTCAAGCAAAAAGGACGCTAACTTCATCATCGTTTTCGAATGCAAACCAGATGTGAAGAAGCACGAAAGTCCAAAACGCGATAAAGCCGTAGGTTATGCCGTTGATGGTGTACTGCACTACGCCAGGCACTTGGCAAAACATTACACCGTATTGGCTGTCGCGGTTAGTGGTACCACGAAGAGTTCGCTGAAGATATCAAACTTCCTATTTCCTGCGGGCTCGGTCGAGCCGAAAGATTTGGTAAACGAGTCAGGCACGATAGTGCAAAAGTTGATTCCCTTTGAAGACTACTATCGTCTTTCGTCTTTTGACCCGGACGTCGCAAAAAGGCGCCATGCAGACTTGCTGGCGTTCTCGCGGGAGCTGCATGAGTTGATTTGGACTAAAGCCAAGGTAAGCGAGGAGGATAAACCGCTTCTGGTTAGCGGTACCCTCATTGCGCTTATGAACCAGGCTTTCGGGAAAACTTTCACTGCGTTACCTGCGGATGACCTGCAGGAAGCTTGGCTAGGTGCGATAAAAAAGGAATTAGAAAAGTCCAATATTCCGCAGTCAAAAATGGACACGATGATTCAGCCGTATTCGACGATTGCCGTGCATCCGAACTTGTCTAAGCCTGATACTCGGCTGGCGAAAGAGTACCCAGACGGTGTGTTTAAGGAAATAATTTCTCGAATCAACGATAACGTCTGGCCATACATAAACATCTATCACGACTTCGATGTGGTGGGCCAGTTCTACGGTGAATTTCTGAAATACACCGCTGGCGACAAGAAGGCACTTGGAATTGTTCTTACACCGCGCCATGTCGCGGAGCTATTTTCTCTGCTATCTAATGTCGGACCTAAAGACGTGGTCCTAGATATTTGCGCCGGGACCTGCGGGTTTTTGATTTCGGCAATGCAGCACATGCTCAAGAAGGCTGTTACTGACGCAGAGCGCTTGGATATCAAGAAAAACCGCCTAATCGGAATTGAGAACAACCCGAAAATGTTTGCGCTGGCAGCTTCAAATATGATTTTGCGGGGTGATGGTAAAGCGAACTTGCATCAAAGTAGCTGCTTTGATGATGCAGTTATCGCCGCAGTCAAAAAATCAAGGCCCACGGTGGGAATGCTGAATCCTCCTTACGCTCAGTCAAAAAGTGACGCTGAACTGCATGAACTCTATTTTGTAAAGCAGATGCTTGATTGCTTGAGGCGAGGCGGAATTGGGATTGCAATTGTTCCGATGTCATGCGCTATTTCGCCCAGCCCTGCACGTGAAGAGCTACTGAAGCATCACACGCTTGAGGCTGTCATGTCCATGCCAGGGGAGCTCTTCTATCCGGTCGGAACTGTGACTTGTGTAATGGTTTGGACCGCTGGCGTTTCGCATGTGCAATCGGACAAAGAAACTTGGTTTGGCTATTGGAAGGACGATGGCTTTGTCAAGACGAAACACAAAGGGCGCATTGACCAGGACGAGCGGTGGCCCGATATCCGCGACCGGTGGGTTGCGATGTTTCGTAACCGGAAAGTCCATGCAGGAGAAAGTGTGACAAAGAAGGTCAATGCCACTGATGAGTGGTGCGCTGAGGCATACATGGAAACCGATTACTCAAAGGTTACTCAGGCTGATTTCGAGACTGTGGTGCGCAATTACTCAATGTTCAAACTGCTGGGAGCTACTTCCCAGGCGCTTAAGGAGGGCTCAGAGCTGGGACTGACTGATGATTAAGCTGGAAAAATTATTCTCTGTTAGCTACGGCCACTCACTGGAAAAGAACAGAATGGTGCCCTGCGGGCGAGAAACTGGTGTTGCTTTTGTGTCTAGAAAAATGGGCGACAACGGGATAGCTGGCTACGTGAAGCGGTTGGATGACATAGAGCCCAATCCAGGGGGAAGCCTAACCTGTGCGCTGAGTGGTAACGGTGTGCTTTCAACCTTTATCCAAGACGCTCCCTACTACACCGGGTTTCATGTCGCTTGCTTAACGCCAAAGACCGACCTTACCCGTGCCCAGCTCTTGTATTACTGCACCTGCATTGCTGCTAATAGGTATAAGTACAGTTGGGGGCGACAGGCAAATCGAACTATTCGTGAAATCATGTTGCCTCGTGTTGCTGAGATACCTGCATGGGTCAACAAGGCAAACACAGACATCTTTGCAGGAGCTGATAGGCCTGCGCATCAAAGCGCTGTTCGGGTACTGGACACCGCCGCTTGGAAGCCTTTTACACTGCAACAATTATTCAGAATCACTAAGGGAAAACGACTCACAAAGGCAGATATGCTGCCTGGAATGACCCCCTACATCGGCTCAACCGATTCGCAAAACGGAATCACTGCTTTCGTTGGTCAGCCCGCGATTCACGCAGGCAAAACAATATCCGTGGCATACAACGGGTCGGTAGCCGAGACCTTCTACCAGGATGTTCCATTCTGGGCGACTGACGATGTGAATGTTCTCTATCCAGAGTTCCAGATAACGCCGGCAATCGGTCTGTTCTTCTGTGC
>JBKJSQ010000067.1:0-8642 GCA_046594495.1 Minisyncoccia bacterium
TGTTTCTCCTGCACCCACATCAACACTGCCTGGTGTTTCGCCATTGTCGCAAACGCCACCATTTGAATCCCATCCTGCTACTGGTGTTTCTGCAACGGTGTAAGCACCTGGTGCTACTTCCTGATTGTTT
The DNA here is from genome assembly GCA_046594495.1 of Minisyncoccia bacterium. Lineage (GTDB taxonomy): Bacteria > Patescibacteriota > Minisyncoccia > Phycocordibacterales > UBA2100 > UBA10103. Next base: position 131 of record JBKJSQ010000067.1, read on the forward strand.
GCAGCAGCAGCGTCGGTGAGGCTAAAGCCAGTGAATCCGGCACCGGTCGTTGTGAAGGCAAAGCTCTGAGTCGAACCGGCTGGAACTGTTACTTTGTCCACAATAATGTGGCCACGCTTTGTGTTGGTAAAGACGCATGTGACCGTCTCGCCACCGCTGAGCGCGATTGCTGCCGGATTTTCGGAACCTCCGAGACTTGAAGTACAAACCGCGCTTGTGTGTGTCCAACCTGCAACGGCGGTTTCTGCTACCGAGTAGCTACCCGCTACGAGCGTTTGATCGTTTGCAGCTGCAGCATCCGTGAGGTTGAAGCCGGTATAACCCGCTCCAGTTGTGGTGAACGCAAAGCTTTGCGTGTCGCCTGATGGATTGGTTACCTTATCAACGATAATGTGGCCCCGCTGTTGTGTGTTGGTGAATGTGCATGTGACGGTCTCCCCTGCAGTGAGAGCAATTGCACCGACTGCTTCTATGCCGCCAAGACTCGAGTTACATACAGCGCTCGTCTGATCCCATCCTGCAACTGGTGTTTCAGCGACAGAGTAGGTACCTGATCCGAGCGTCTGATTGTTTACTGCGGCTGCGTCGGTGAGGCTAAATCCTGTGTAGCCGGTGCCGCCCGTTGTGAAAGCAAAGCTTTGTGAGCTGCCTGTTGGATTCGTGACCTTGTCGACAATGATGTTTGAATTCTTTCGGTTGTTGAATGTGCATGTGATTGTCTCGTTTGCATCGAGTTCAAGCGCGCCGATTGTTTCAACATCTTGGATTGAGCTCACGCATGAAGCGCTTGAGAGCACCCATCCTGCCGGGACTGTTTCAGACACAGAATATGTACCAATGTTGAGTGTCTGATCGTTTGGAGCGGCTGCATCCGTGAGACTAAATCCTGTGTAGCCAGAGCCACCCGTGGTGAACGTAAAGCTCGTTGGATCTCCTGACGGGTCAGTAACTTTGTTCACGATGATGTGACCCTGAGAGATTACTGTCGTCGTGTCTGAGCCTGATCCCGTACCCTGCTGCTGTTTCTGGTCAATACCTGCAACGTTTGCGAGCTGCAGTGTTTGCGTACCCGCTTCAACAGCTGCATCGACATCCGGTGTACCGATTACGTCAATAGTGTAATTGATGGTACAGACCTGAAGTGGCGTGAGCGTGATTGTTGCATTCGGAGTGAAAGTGTATTCACCCGTTACTGCATCGGTGAGCGTTGCCGTAAATGTATTGGCAGCGCACGCGCCGCTGCCCGTTGCAGCTGCGTCGATTGTAAATACTCCTGGATCAACTGATGTGCAGTTTGAGCCGGAAATTGCCCCACACGATGGAATGAGCTTGATGCTATTTATTGTGAACGGATTTCCGTCCCCGTTATTTGAGAAGTTTGCGATATCAAGCGTTGCTGCCAAATTGTTTTGGCCAACCGTGACTGGTGTAGGAAAGCTCGGCGTTGCGCCAACGCCCACGCCTGCAAATGCGGTCGCCGCAAATACAAGAAAACTCCCAACTGCAGCGATTGCAATTGCGAGTGCGATTTTCTGAGAACTTGTAATCGATGTGTTCATAAATACTATACTTTCTAAACGATTAAAGACGTGCGTCCGGCACGGCTATGCGCAATTAAACAGCACACATGATGAAGATATCTTGAAGTATGTTGAATTTCACATATAAGCACGACAGTAAAATAAAAAAAACCGCCTCACTAAGAGGCGGTTTTTTTATCGCTTTAACTAATTACGGAGTGACTGTGCCGGTGGCAGTGAAGTAGTACGGGCCATCAAACGTTCCGGTAACGGTGTTGCCTAAAAGCATGACTGAACCGTTGAAACCGTACACGTTGGGAATCGTACGAGCGAACGTGAGATTAAAGACGTTGCCGCCTGTTACCGTCCCGCCCGTGATCACGTTGTAGTACGTCGTTGCACCAATCTGTTCGTCGTACTGTCCACCTGTTACTAGATTCGTAGAAGGATCCCACGAGAAGCTAAACGGTCCGGTTGCGTAGAGCGGTGCCGCATTTGTCGGGCCGTTGTAGTAGCTCGAGTTGGACGCAGTGAAGGTTTTGACAGTCGTGTACGGCTGGCAGAGCTGGATCCTGCCATCTGCTGCCTTTTCTACCGCATTCTTCAGTGCTTCCTGATACGCGCGGAATGGGCTCGGTGTCGTGGTGTTTCCATGGAGCCCGAGTTCCGTGTTAGCCGCAGTGATCAGATCGTTGATCGTAATCACGCCGAGCGGACTCATACCCGGGATGCTCGCAAGCGCAGGGTCAGTGATGACGATCTGCTTTGTGCCGTCGATAAATCCTGCCTCCTTTGAGAGAACGAGAGCAGAGAGTTGCGCGGAGAGCATGTATGCCATGTTCACTGCGTTTGCGCCTGTGTTCCAGGCAGCGTACGACGCATACGTAGCAGGATCGAAGTTCGCACCCGCTGCATTACGAAGATTTAGGCCGGAGAGCAGCGCGAGTTCAGGAGCAGTTGTGCCACCATCATTCATCGTCGCCTGACCGTTCTTGTTGGTCCAGTAGCCCTTGCCCTTGCCGCCGGTTCCGACGAAGCACGCATTACCGATGTTGACGCCGGTCTTGTTCTCACCAGCTGCCAGTGTGAATGCAGGAACTGCGGTGGTCATAGTCCAACCGGTCTGCATGTTTTCGGTGACAGTGTAGGCGCCTGCAGCGACATTGCTGAAGGTATACGCCCCGCCTGCAGCTGTAACTTGTGAAGCTGCGGTAGGCCCGACGAGATTGAACGTCCATCCGGAAAGACCCGGCTCACCCGCATTCATGACACCGTTACCGTTTACGTCCCAGAATTTCATTCCTGAAACAGATCCGAGGACCGGGCACTTTGTGTTCCACACGATGACGTATTTGTCGCTCTGAAGATTAGTGAAGCTCGGGGCAGTGAGCGAAGGCACACCGCCTACCGCGGCAGCCAAGGTGTCGCCCGTTGTGTATCCGACGAGTGCAAACGGCTTACCATCTGCGCACGATGCACCGACAACTGCGCCACCTGTCACTTCGTTGGTTGCATAATCATCGCCTGCAGCACCACCTACGTACGAAGCTTCGTACGGACCGTCAATAACACCCCAGCCTGATGGGCTAAGCGTAAACGGCGCATTAGTAACAGGTCCATAAACCGATGAGTCGAAGGTTGTCAGCATGGGGAATGCCGCATTGTCTGCCGTAATAGCCGTGGCCTTCACACCATCGATGTACTTATGGATGTGTACCTGCGGAGCCGGTGGAGGTGTAACCGGTGTGCATGTGTAAGCGATAGTTGCCTTGTAGATGATTGCGGTCGGATTTGTAGCACCGTCATAGGCATCGTTCTTTGTTACGAATTCGAGCTCGTGATTTCCTGCGGAGGCTCCGAATACCGATGTGGTGACCGTGCTGAAGTTAGCAACAGAACCGATCATCGTTTCATCGTAATATGCGGTTGCGGAATTATCTGCGGAGAAAGAGACGGTCGCGGAGCTCACGATTGCGCCCACAGGAAGCGTGAACGATTCGCTAAACAAGCGCCATGTGTCAACCTGGCCGCCGTTTGCATTTGTTGGAGCGACTGAAACGTCGTTGACCCAGCTTGCGCCGCTCACCAAAGGATTGAGACCTGCTGTGTCCCATGCGCCCGGATACCCATCCGGTCCTGCAACAACTGCTGCTGCCGATCCCCCGGTAAAGAGGCCGTCGGCGCTCGATGCTGCCGGATTAACATTGGTCTGGCCCTTGTATGTCGTACCCGTGTCACTGGAAAGAATCATGGTTGCGGGTGTGCACGCTGGCGCAATCGGGTCTGCTGTACCCGTGACGGACATCCAAGTGCCGTTGCGCGCTCCAGCCTGATAGTTGTCTGACCATGTACCACTCATCGTGCCGTCGTTGGCGATGGTACCGTTCACGATCATCGTGGTCTGCGGTGTAACAGCATCAGCCGATGCTGTGTAATTTGCTGTGAAAGAAATTGAGTCACCATCTACTGCCCCGGATGTGAGAATCCATGTGTATGTCTGAGGTCCGCCGGCCGGATAGCCGCCGTTGCCTACGAGCGAAGCGCCGGTTTGCGTAAGAGAAAGGTCGTGCACATACGGGGTGCCGCCAAGATCAAAACTAATTGTATATGCACCGGTGGTATCCCAGTTTGGTGCGGCTGCAAACGCGGGCGTTGCATTTGCAAACGGCATGATTGCCGTTGCGAACGCTGCAATCGCTGCTGCGGTCTTTCTGATAGAGGTAGTCATAAAGGTATATAAATAATTATTAGTTCAAACAGTATACCCCTCAGGTATATGTAGGTTGCATGAATTCTTCACACGTTATCTGAAGCGCCACAACACCGTCTCATGTCAATCCCCTCACATAACAAAAAGAACCCCGCGAGGGGTTCTTTTTGTTTCACTTACGTAACGATTAGAGAACCGTTCCGCAAATCGCCCAAGCAGTCACTGTCCAAACTCCACCCTCTGTGGCAGATTCAATAGCATTCACCGTCCACTGGCTATCGCTCGTAGGCGCAGAGCTCGTCATCATAACCTTTCCGGTCACGATACTTATACTGCCACCACCACCCAAAAGCTTTTTAGCACCTGTGCACGATACACTTACTGATTTGTCGTTGCTGTTCGACGCGCTCGTTGCAGAAACACGTTCCCAACCACTGACACCAGGAATACCCTGAACACCCTGCGAGCCCTGGGGACCCTGTGCACCTGTTGCACCCGTTGCTCCAGTAGAACCCGTTGCACCTGTCGGACCTGCAACACCTGTTGCACCAACTGGTCCTTGTGCACCCGTTGCCCCAACTGGACCCTGTACACCCTGCGCGCCCTGGATACCCTGCGGACCCTGTGCGCCTATCGCACCAGTTGCACCAGTTGCTCCAGTTTCTCCCTGAATTCCCTGTGCACCTGTATCACCCTGCGGTCCTTGTGGGCCGGTGTTTCCAATCGGACCTTGAGGTCCAACATCACCTTGTGGTCCCTGTGGTCCCGTGAGACCAATTGAACCTTGCGGGCCAACCGGGCCTACTGCACCCATGATTCCAGGAAGACCCTGTTCACCTGTCGCACCTGTAAGACCTATTGGACCAATATTTCCTTGTGGACCAGTTGGACCAATCGGACCAATCGCACCCTGCGGTCCCTGCGGACCAGTTGCGCCTTGCAGACCTGCAGCTCCGTCTGCACCTGCGGGACCTTGCGCACCCTGTGGACCCGTCTCTCCTGCCGGACCAGTTGCACCCTGTGCACCAGCCGAGCCCGCGACCCCCTGCTTGCCTTGTGGGCCAGCCGGACCAGTCAAGCCGATAGGACCTTGAGGACCAGGACCACCGTCTGTTCCACCCGGACCTGCTACACCCTGTGGACCCTGTGGACCTGCCGCGCCTGCCGCGCCTGTTGCACCCTGAGGACCTGCGGCACCAGCTGGGCCAGTCGGACCTACATCGCCTTGTGCGCCCTGAACTCCTGCTGGACCCTGCGGACCTGTTGGGCCAACAGCGCCCATCGGACCCTGCGGTCCTGTCGGACCTACCGGTCCCTGTAGACCAACAGGGCCCATAGGACCTGGCGCGCCCGTAAGAGGTAGCAACTGGTCGCCTTTTTTACACGCTGTGTTTTTAAATCCAAGACCCACGACATAAATGTCGTTATCCGGTGCGATACAAAACGCCGTAACCGTCCCTGCGCTTGCGACACCTGCAAATGAAAGCGTGCCTAGCGCAACGACAGATGCGATGGCGAGTGCGATAGACTTTGAAACTGTTGACTGCATATAAATATACTGTTGTGCTAATTAGCTAATCGAAATCCTTGAAACCGTACAGCGCAGGCATAGGTCAGTCAATAATCACTTTTTGCACGACACAATATATCGAAATAGCAACTCGCTCGATCATAATTATGCGTCACCAAGGCCGGACCTTGGTGGGATGAAAAATGGCCTGTTGCACCTACCGTATCGGGCGTATACTGATTCTCAATATGATAAAACATCTTGGGCTTCTATTAATTGTAGGTTTATTAGTTCCCTCATTCGCAGCAGCCCAAACGGGTGCGGCTATAAACGCAAATGCTGAACTTGGCGTGCAAACCGCACCAAGTGCAGCAACAGTCAGGGCAAATGCTGGCGCTACCGGCACCGCACAAATGAAAGCGGCAGACGGTAAGCCGACTACAACCAACGCCACATCATCGGGTGCGCGAAGCGGCGCAGGAAAGCCGGCTACTACCGGCAATGCCACATCGACTGCCGCGAAAGCCAAAGCAACCGGTAACGCGACCTCGACTGCAAACAAGCCAGCGTGGGGCGCAAAGGGCGGGCTCATCGGCTTCCTCAAGTCGCTCTTCGGCATGTCATCTGCTTCTTCCACAGCTGATTTGCGCGCAGAAATAAACGCATCATCTACCGCAAGCACATCACCTGCGCAAGGATTCGGCTTCTTCTCCCGAATCTATTCCATGTTTGGCATAATGAAATAACGCGTATGCAAACATCAAAACGAATCGTAGCGCTTGTAACTGCAGCTGTAATAACCATTCTCGGCTTCGCCGGTGCAGTATCAGCAGATCATTCATGGAGCGGCTACCACTGGGCTCGCACAGCAAATGAGTTCACCATCAAGCTCGGTGACAACGTAACCGCAGGCTGGAAACCGTTTCTGGTAACCACATCCGTAGACTGGACACTTTCAAACGTGCTCGACACGGTAATTGTGGCAGGTAACACAAACAGCAAAAAAGGTCGTAACACGCCAAAAAACTGTGTCCCGACAGCGGGACAGGGAGAAATATGCAACGCTACCTACGGCGCAACTGGCTGGCTTGGTATTGCTACTATCTGGGCGTCAGGCTCGCACATCACGCAAGGCACGGTAAAGCTCAATGACACCTATTTCAGCACCGCAACGTATAACACGACAGCGTGGAAAAACATGGTTATGTGTCAGGAAGTCGGCCACATTTTCGGACTTGGTCACCAAGACGAGGTCTTCGCAAACGGGAATCTGGATACCTGCATGGATTACACTGATAGCCCCGAATCCAACCAGCATCCGAATCAGCACGACTACGACATGCTTGCGCAGATGTATGCACACCTCGACTCTTCCACCACAATCGCAGCGACAGCTGCAAGCTCGCGGGCCGAAGATTCAAACGATCCGAAGGCATGGGGTAAAGAAGTCTCGCGCTCCGATGACGGTCGCGTATCGCTCTTCGTACAAGACAGCGGTAACGGCCAGAAGATCATCAGACATGTATTTTGGGCTGAACCTCGAGGCAATCAACATCACGACGTCGAATAACTTCTCGCGAGAAAAACACCCGATAAACATCGGGTGTTTTTCATTATGTGCACTGCCCACAGAATTTTTCTACATACGTCAGACGATGTTCAATTGCGGGGTATCATTAAAAAATGATTCAGGTAACGGAGGAGGTTTCAAAAGCGAAACCTCAAGGTGTACATCTGCGCTCAAAAGTGCTGCTTGCGCTCGCTATTTCGAGTATTCTCCCACTCACCTTTGCGCTATTGTTTGACAGTCAGCTCAGCAAAGACGAGGAAACGCGACGCGTATTCTTCGAATTTATTTCCACACGGATTGACATATACGGCTACTCTCTTCGCTTTTACACAATATTTGTCGTAGCGCTTTTCGGAGTCAGTTTGGCGCTCGCCGGCGCGTATATCGACTGGGTCTTTGTGCACCCAATCCACAAACTGACCAAATGGGTGGAAGAAACACGTAAAAGCTCATTCGAAAAAATTCCGGTCATGCCAAAAGCATATTCCCGCGACATTGCCGATCTTATGCGTGGCATAGCCTCGTCGCTTTCCTTCTCCGCCGATACCCGAAATCAAAATGCAAATCTCTCCTCGAAAAAAGACGAGCTCGTGGTAATAGCAGCGCACCAACTGCGTACACCACTCACTGGTCTTAAATGGGCAGTGAGTACAATGAATTCCGAAATGACGACCGCAGATCGCATTGTACGAATCGGAGAAATTCAGGAAACCGTGCAGCGTATCGGCCTTATTGTAGACAACATCGTGGCAAGCGCGGATATCGAAGAAGGAAAGTTTGGGTATACCTTTTCCGATATGGATATAGTCGACGTCATTAAGAAGCAGTTGGAAAACCTTGAGCTTTCCATTAAACAACGTGATTTAAAAATTACGAAGGAAATTCCCGAAGGAAAATTCGTGTCGTATGTGGATGCATACCGCATGTCGACTGCAATCTACAATATATTGGAAAACGCTGTGGAATACACACCGCAAGGCGGCTCGATTACCGTGACACTCACCGACAACGGTACCGGCTATGAGCTCGTCGTACAGGATTCCGGAATCGGGATTCCCGACAACGAGATGCAGCATTTGTTTACTAAATTCTTCCGCGGCGAGAATGCAAAGCATATGCGCCCCAATGGGTCCGGTCTCGGGCTCTACCTTGTAAAACACGTGGTGGAATCACACGGCGGCAAAGTGTGGGTGCAGTCGATG
>JBKJSQ010000147.1:0-4551 GCA_046594495.1 Minisyncoccia bacterium
CACCGGAAGGCGGCTTTGCATTTGGTGCGGAGCGAATGACTATGCAGATTCTCGGGCTCAAAAATATTCGTGAGGCCACTATGTTCCCGCGCGATATGAATCGAATCGACGGACTGCTCTCAGTCGCTGAAGACGAGGTTACCAAAGAAATTAGCGTCGAATGAGCACGGTGACGCAGGACACATTCAATCTCGCGACCGAGTCATTTCAAGGACCGCTCGAAGCATTGCTGGATCTTATCGAGGCGCGAAAGCTTTCAATCACCGAAATCTCGCTCGCCGACGTTACCGATGCGTACCTCGCGTACGTAGAGCATCTCCCCGAAATGCCACTCGGTGAAACTGCGCAGTTCATACTCGTAGCGTCAACGCTCTTGCTTATCAAATCGCGCACACTATTGCCCACCCTCACGCTCTCCGAAGAGGAGCGCGAAAGTGTGGATGAGCTTGAGCGACGCCTTGCTCGCTATGCGGTTGTTCGCAGAGCGGCAAAAGAACTGCGAAAAGTCTGGGGAATACTGCCATATCGTTTCGCAAAACGAGCACCGCTTCGGGCACCGGTGTTTAATCCGGCAGAGGCCACAGTGGTTGCAGCCCATAGCGTACTCTCACGACTCATATCGCTTCTTCCTAAAGCAGAAGCGCTCGTAGAGGCGACGGTTGCGCCGGTCCTTGCACTGGAGGACGTGATTATCCATCTCAAATCTCGACTCGCAGGTGCGTTCAAGGCGCAATTTTCAGAGCTCACTAAATCCAAAGACCGACACGAAGTTATTGTCTATTTTCTCGCGATGCTCGAGCTTGTGAGAAACGGCTCCGCGTCAGTTACGCAGGAAAAGTTGTTTGAAGACATCACCATTGAGTCCGAAGGAGTAAGCGGCATTCCACGCTACGGCGTATAATATTCGTATGTCAGAAAGTATTTCACTTGCGGATCGCATCGAGGCACTATTGTTCGCTGAAGGTGGTGCGCTTTCATATAAAAAGCTCATGCAGCTTTTGAACATCACCGCAGAAGAACTTGTAATCGGCGTCGTCGAGCTTGATCGCAAGCGCGCATCAACCGGTATATCAATTGTGAAAACTGAGACTGAAGTTGCGCTCACCATCGCACCGGCCGCAGCAGAAACAATAGAAAAGGCATATGAGCGAGAAATCGGCAAGGAAATAGGGGATGCAGGGCTCGAAGTGCTTGCCATTATCCTCTACAAAGGTCCGTCCACACGCTCTCAGATCGATTACATTCGCGGAGTGAACACGTCCTCGACCATACGAGCACTAGCCGCGCGAGGCCTTCTGGAGCGCATTCCGAACCCCTCAGACGCACGAGAATACCTGTATCGGGCAACCACCGAGCTTATCGCCCACCTCGGCGTCACCGAGGCGACAAAACTGCCAGATTATGTTAAAATAACGAGCGAATTACACGCATTTGAGGCACAACAGCAATTAAATACGTTTGGCCCAATTGATACAACTCATGCCGAATCAGGAGACGCCCAGCCGGAATGAGCCTTCCGCACACACGATAACGCGCTACGGCATTGCGCTGCTGTGTCTTATTGCTGCGGGCTCGTTTTTTATAGTCTACGGATACCTCGAGCAAGCCAAAGCACCCGTCGTTCAGCAAACAGCAGCAGTAGCGGCTAAACGAGATACATTTGAAAACATTAGAATCGCGGCCAAGGCAGCGATTGTAATTGACCTGTCAACCGGAGAAACGCTGTACGAAAAAAATGCCGATACGCAGCTCCCGCTTGCGTCGCTCACAAAAGTGCCGCTTGCAGTTGTGGTTGCGGAAACGATGGATAAAAATCAGCTCGTCACCATTCCAAAGGACACCGGTTGGAACAGTAACGCTCAACAACTTCACCAAGGTGAGGTGCTCAAACTACAAGATCTTATTGATTACACGCTCATTGCCAGCTCCAATGAGGGCGCAGAAATACTGGGAGACCTTGCAGAAAAATTCGTGTACCGAAAATATCCTCAGGCCCCTATGGGTGGAGCAACGCTGTGGCGTATGAATAATCTTGTTTCAGAGCTTGGGCTTTCTCACACATACTTTCTGAACGAAAGCGGACTCGATGAAAGCAGGACTCAATCAGGCTCATACGGTTCACCGCGAGACGTAGCGAAAATCTTTGCATACGCTGCATTCACCTATCCGGACACATTTGCCGGAACAACTGAGAACGGCCGCCTCGTATATGCGGGAAACGGTGCGGTCGCTTCGGTCACCAACACCAATGATGCGCTTGGCGATATACAGGGACTCATCATGGGAAAGACCGGCTTTACGGATCTTGCAGGAGGAAACTTAGCTGTCGTATTTGATATCGGGCTCGCTCATCCTGTCGCTGCAGTTGTGATGGGCTCAACTGAGGCGGCGCGATTCAGCGACATGAAAATTTTGATCAAGAAAGCTCGTGAATCGGTGATGCAATAAGTATGGATGCATCGCTGACCGACATGATTCGCATTTTGGTGCCTGCTACCGCTGCATTTTCTATTGGAATCCTTTGCACACCGGTACTCACACACTACCTGTATAAATTCAAGGCATGGAAGAAAAAAGCGGGCAAGCTTTCACTCGACGGCACGAAAGCGGAAGAGTTTAATCGATTGCACGAAACGCACGAAGTTCGTGCTCCTCGCATGGGCGGTATCGTTATCTGGGGGAGTGTACTCCTGACTGCGCTTGGAATATCGATTATTGCGCATTTGATCCCAGGCGCCGATGTGCTTCGCCTCGATTTCCTCAGTCGTTCGCAGACGTGGATACCACTCGCAGTTCTTATAGTTGGTTCGCTCGTTGGATTGGTAGACGACCTGCTCGTGATTCGTCCAGAAGGTGAGGGTTTGCCGCTCCGTTTCCGACTCTTCATTGTAGTTCTGCTTTCCGGATTTATTGGCTGGTGGTTTTTTGAAAAGTTAGACATCACTGCTATTAATATTCCATTCTCAGATCCACTCGTCCTCGGCGTGTTTATTATTCCGTTTTTTATTCTCATGTCGCTCGCACTGTATGCCTCGGGAGTTATCGATGGTATCGACGGGCTTTCTGGCGGCGTATTTGCATCAATTTTTGCCTCATACACCATTATCGCGTTCGCGCAGAGCCAGATTAATTTGGCTGCATTTTCGGCTGCCATTATGGGTGGCTTGCTTGCGTTTCTTTGGTACAACATTCCGCCGGCGCGCTTCTATATGTCGGATACCGGCACTATGGGGCTCACGCTCACTATCGGCACTATCGCGTTTATGACTGACAACCTCGGTGGCGGAGTTGGCATTTCGGTCCTTCCTATTATTGGAATGCTCTTGGTACTGACCGTAGCGTCCGATATCTTGCAGGTGTTTTGGAAACGCTTTTTGGGCCGAAAACTCTTCCGTGTAGCGCCTTTGCATCATCATTTCGAAGCAATCGGTTGGCCCGGCTACAAAGTAGTTATGCGCTACTGGGTTCTTTCAGTGGTATTTGCGGTTGCGGGTGTGATCATTGCTCTCGCATCTATTTCAGTGCTATAGCGCAATCTGCGCGGTGTTACAATTTGAAACACCGTTGACTCCCTTGCCGCATTGGCTTGGTACGGCTATTGCGCATGAAACGATCACAACAAATCGACCGGCCGCTCATAATCATTCTTGCGATTTTGATATTTGGAGGATGTCTAATCTTTGCCTCGGCAGCGTTTGGGCTGCTTGCTCGTGGCGCCACACACACCTCGTCAGTTGTTTTTAATCATCTTGCGCTCGGGGTGGGGCTTGGACTCGTGGCGCTCGTAGTCTGTACGGTCCTTGATCTAAAACTGTGGCGACGATTGGCACCCTACATCTTTGGTTTTGCACTTCTAGCGACCGCGCTTGTATTTATTCCGGGACTGGGCGCCGAGCATGGCGGCGGACGGCGGTGGATCATTCTGTTTGGCACGTCATTCCAGCCATCTGAACTCCTAAAAATTGCGACAGTAATCATAGCTGCTGCTTACTTTGCAGGAATCAAGCAAAAAGTGTCAACGATGCAGTATGGTCTTGGTGGTTTTTTGGCGATTATCGCGCTTCCTGCCATCCTTTTGCTTTTGCAGCCCGATATGGGGACGCTCGGCATTATCGTATTGGGCGCATTTTCGGTATACATCGCGGCCGGCGCATCGTGGCGCGATATCGCGCTTGTGCTTTTGATCGGATTCCTCGCGCTCTCAGTACTTGCAATCGCTCGCCCCTATGTGCGAGACCGTATCGTTACATTCTTCGATCCGTCGCATGCGCAGCACGATCAGGGGTATCAAATTAAGCAGTCTTTGATCGCGGTTGGCTCGGGCGGATTTGCCGGCCGCGGGTTTGGACAGGGAATTCAAAAGTTTACCTACTTGCCGGAGCCCATGGGAGACTCTATCTTTGCTGTGGCAGCAGAGGAACTTGGATTTATAGGCTCTGTAGTAATCGTCGTGCTATTTGTATCGTTTGCTCTACGGGGACTTATCGTTTCGGCGCGTGCCATTGACCCATTTGTTGCGTATCTTGGTATTGGCACAGTCACGTTTCTTTC
>JBKJSQ010000160.1:0-4566 GCA_046594495.1 Minisyncoccia bacterium
TGCATGCACATCGGTAGTGATGAATATCTCTCGCATGTGATGCATTTCCCGTTCTCCGGTGTGAGCTCCCACGATACATACAAAGTATTGCTTTACGGACAAAAACATCGCATTCCGTACATCGATGTCATCGGCTCACGTGAACACCTTAAAGAGGCACGCGTCTATGACATATCGGCGGTATCCGGATTTGCTACCAGTCTGCTGCGCCTTGCAAAGATCGCGCACGAAGAATCAGCGCGCGACTTCTTTGATCGTGTGCTCCATGAGAGCGGATTTCTTTCGTATGTGCTCAAGCGCACGGACGCGGTCTCAGTATTAAACGCGGTGCGTGGGCTCGCACAAACGCTCGAAACTTTGAGCGCTACCAAAACTCTCTACACCGGACTCGATTTTGTAAACGACATCGGTCTCTACGAGGAATATGGTATCGAGATCGAGCCCGACACCCAGCCGAAAGAGCGCACCAATGCCGTGCATCTCGTAACAGCGCATCGAAGCAAGGGATTAGAGTATGAATACGTATACATTGTGCATGCGCGTGATGCACATTGGGGGAACCGCATGATGCGAAATAATTTACCGCTCTCTACACTCGCGACCGTGAGCGATACCGATATCGAAGACGAGCGCCGATTATTTTATGTAGCACTTACGCGCGCCAAGCAATACGTCTCTGTTTCCTATGGCACGACCTCTTCGACGCGCAGCCGTGAAAGCACCATCACACAATTCATGATGGAACTCGATCCTGCCCTCATCAAGGTTTGCGATACAGATGCATACGAAGCTTCGGTATTACCGCAAGACGCATTTCGCGTAATGCCACTTACTTCGGATTCGATGACGGACACCGAATTTCTGAGGGATGCGTTTCTTGAGCAAGGAATTTCGGCCACAGCACTGAATAACTATCTCGAGTGTCCGTGGAAATACTTCTATCGCAGCCTTGTGCGCGTACCGGAAAAGCCGTCGCAAAGTTCTATGTACGGCAACGCGCTCCATATAGCGCTTCGATTGTTCCGCGAGCTTTCGTCGTCCACACGCACATACCAGTCACTGCCGGTGCTATTGGAATTCCTCAAGATATCAATAGATCGCCAAGGGTTTTCACCAGCGCTCTACGAAGAAGCTCATAAGAAGGGAATTCGCGCACTCACCGACTGGCATGCGCGCAATCAGGAGGGCTACGAGTTCAATACGCTCTGCGAAAAGAAGTTCGAGGTGTATTTCCCGCTCGAAGGCGCTTCCATTCCGCAGGTACTCCTTCGCGGTCTTCTGGATGTGATTGAGTTCGCTAGCGACGGTACGCTCCACGTCATTGATTACAAAACGGGCAAACATAAAAGCCGCAACGAAATAGAGGGTGGTACGAAGAATGCCACAGGTGACTACAAACGACAGCTTGATTTCTACTGCATCCTCTTAGAGATCTCGCGAATGGATAAGCCAAGTCGACTCAGTCTCGAATTCATCGAGCCCGATAAGAACGGGAAGACTGTAGTGCACGATTTTGCCTACGACGAAGCATCTGTAGTGGCACTCAAGGAAACGATCGGACGCGTGACAGAAGAAATATACTCACTGTCATTTTGGGACAAAGGCTGCAAAAAGGAAGACTGTGCCGAATGTGCGCTGCATGCGCTCACCGAGCGAACTAATTGACGGGCTGGATATCGACGCGCATAGTACTCCGAGAAATTGCAGAGGAGTCGACCATGAGCGGAATCATGCGGGTGTTCTTAGTTTCACTGTGCGGCATGTCGTATGTGTTGTTTCGGGAAGTTTTTTTGTGGGGCGCATTCTTTCTGCAGCTCTACATGCTTCTGGATGCACAAGATCCGCGTGCAGCATCGGTCGTTTTTCTGGGGGTACTCCTCATTACACTATCGCTCGCTCTTACTGTTTTTTCGCTGTATGCAATCATCGGACTTCTATTACGTGGGGGCGACCTCAGCACATCGCAATGGAAGAAATAACCATCAAACAAAAAGCGCCGAACACATCGGCGTTTTTAGTTATCCACTTTTACGTATGCTTGCATTCATTCCATATTCATCATTAGATTGAAACAGCGACGCTCCGTGGTGGAGCGAAGAAGGGAATAGAAGATGAGGACGTTTTGGTTATCCATAATCGTCGGCATCTTTTGCCTGACGAGTACGCATGCGAAGGATGTGCAAGCCCCCGTGGAGCTTTCGCAATCAGAGCGCTTGATGCAAGTGTACGAAACGTGGTGGCATGCCATTAACGGAGACAAGGCACGATGCATCGAGTTCCTGCAAAAGCTCACGACAGGAAGATATATCCTACCTGGTTCGCCAGCTGGTTCAAAAATGGATGCACGTCTTCGCGCCGTTGGTTGTCTGGATGAATATTCATATCTCTACACTTTCGGCGTTGTTGATAGACAGCCGGAACAAAAAAGATTGGATGAGCCATCAGTTGAAAAAATCGGATCGTATCTCTTTGTGTTCATCAGCTTTTTTCATCACGTAGACACGAAAATTATCGAGATGGTACAGAAGCATCTCGCCAAATCTCAAGATGCTATTGATACCGTTGTCATCGACGTGCGTGGAAACGAAGGTGGAAGTATCGGAGAGCTACACGAAATTCTCAACAAGCTGTTTTCGCCTCAAGCAGGAATACGACACTTGGAACCGTCGGGCCGTATGACGTTCAAGGAGAATCCGAATTATTTCACGACGAACCAGCGAGGAATACTTTCGGGGCGGAAGATTCGTATTCTTACGGATGCTATAACGGCCTCGGCGTCTGAGTGGATGATTGAAACACTGTGCAATGAATGGTATCCGGACTCGTGCATGTCACTCGGAACAACGACATTCGGTAAGGCCGTTCTGCAGTGCGGGGTTCACGACAAAGAATTCATTGTTCAACTGACCTGTGCCGAGTGGTTTCTAAAGGGCAAAACGCTGAAAGATCAGGCGCAGCTTCCTCAGAAAGTACAAGGCGTCGGCATCACTCCTGATAAATCAATGACCTTCGATTGTGATCGCTTCGCATACTCGTGCATCGCACAGCGGCTCGCAGATGCAGGCCTCTGACCTTTGAATACGACGAAACGCCGGGAGATACTCCCGGCGTTTTCCTTATCTACTTTCATCTTAGCGAGCGCGGACTTTGAGGCGCGTCTGGCGCTTCTTATTTATCTTCGGCAAGCGGATCATAAGCACGCCGTGCTTTTCGGATGCTTCGGCCATGTCCACATCAACTTCTTCAGGCAAGAGAATAGTTCGGGTGAATGTTCCCCAATACAGCTCGCGCTGGTAGTAGCCGTCTTCTTCGACTTCTTTGTCGTCGGTGCGTGAGCCCGAGATTGTGAGCATCTCGCGAGTGAGCGCGATGTCGATGGTAGAGGGCTGTACCCCTGCAATAAGCGCTTTGACCACAATTGCGTCGCTGGTTTGGTAGACATCAACCGCAAGTTCACCGCCCGGTTCTGCTTCGTGCGCATCACGGTCGTCGCCGTTGGTATTGAACTGTAGGTGACGCTCTGGACCTTTGCCATCTCCGGCGGGTCGTTCTGCCGGCTTATCAAAATACTCGTCGTAATCGTTGTCTGCACTTCCCGTTATCTTCGAGAAAAAAGATGGTTTCTTTATCATGTATATGTCAGTGGATTATTTGGAATTATACGCTATCGCCGCCACTTTGGATGTATCCGCTTGATGTATTCCAGTATAGCAAGAAGTGCGATGACCCCAAGCCATACAAACGAAAATGTGCGGAACAACGATTCTTCCGCCGTGTTCAGTATAAAAAAGTTGAAGGCACTATGCAAAAGGCACGCGAGGATAACTCCGAGGAACATATAGTGGCGCTTGATGCGCTTGGACGCATAAAACGAGAGCGCGAGCGCCACACCGATGACCGCAGAGGAGAGTACATGCAGGAGTGTTGCCCCAATAAAGCGAAGATTGCCGGTAATGAACGTTTGTGCAAGGCTATCGCCGCCGATTGGTGAGAGCAGAAAGAGGGTGTTTTCTGCTGCGGCAAACCCGAGCGCCACCGTAACCATGTAGATGACAGGATCGATGGGTTCGTCGTTCTCGCGACGCTTGAGCACGGTGAACCGGGCTGCGAGAAATTTAATTATTTCCTCGATAAACGACCATGCGGTAAATACCAATGTTTGTGCTGTGATGATTGCACCCACGCCCGCAAAGTCTTTTAGGATGGGCTGCACAAAGCGCTCGAGTGGAATGACAACGGCCACCGAGACCATGCCGGCGAAGAATGCGAGTGCAATTAATCGACGTGGCTCCGGATGTGCGGCATCCTCGCGACGCCAAAACCACAACCATGCAAGTGCGGGCAAAACGCCGCCTGCGGCGGCGAAAAGGATGGCTTCGTAGCCGGACATGTGGTTATTGTAGCGTGTCCAACGACGACTTTGTCTCGTTATTCACTGGCCACTTCGCAATCATGAGCTGATCAGACGATTTATGGGGAAGATGCTGCCAAATGGTTTCGGTAACGAATGGCATGAGTGGGTGCAAGAGTCGAAGAGATATCGAGAGTATTTCAGTAAGGGCACGT
>JBKJSQ010000044.1:0-2942 GCA_046594495.1 Minisyncoccia bacterium
GGGGCCGGGCGGTGATGCACGCTGGCCGCGCGCGTCCCGCGGCGGGAGCGGGACCGCTCGCATATCGCCTCTGATGGGCGCTCTTATTCCGAAGTGCCCACCGCCGTTCCCGTGAGCCACTCAAAATAGACCATGGGACCGTGCGATCGGTGGCCCGTCCAACCTCGCGGAAGCCTAAAAGCGCCCACACCAGCCTCATCGTCGTAGGCATCGAGGAAAATGGCGCTGGCGGGCCACTGGCGACAATTAGCCCCCGCTGGTTCAGACTTTTGTCGTCGCAGGGCCTCACGTGATGACCGCCTGAATTTTCCTGCCGTTGTTTTTACGAGAACAGGTCGGTCGGCGTGCGGCTCATGAAGTCTTCCATGTAGGCCGTAGTCGCCTTGCCCTCGATAAAAACAGGGTCGGCCATGATGGCACGATGAAGTGGGATGGTGGTCTTGATGCCGCGGATCAGATACTCGCTCAACGCGCGATACATGCGCTCGAGGGCGACTTTGCGCGTCGTGCCGAAGGTGATTAACTTGCCGATCATCGAATCGTAGTAGGGAGGAATCGTGTAGCCGCTGTAGGCGTGAGAATCGACGCGGACGCCGTGACCGCCGGGTGCGTAGTAGAGACCGATTGTGCCGGGGGAGGGCGCGAAGTTGCGCGCGGGGTCTTCGGCGTTGATGCGGCACTCGATGGCGTGTTTTTCGAATTTTATGTCACCCTGGTCGAAATCGAGCTTCTCGCCGTTAGCCACGCGGATCTGTTGTTTGATGAGGTCTATCCCGGTGACTTCTTCGGTCACGGGGTGTTCGACCTGGATGCGGGTGTTCATCTCGATGAAAAAATAATTACCCTTGGCATCGACGAGGAACTCGATGGTGCCGGCGTTTTCGTATTCGGCGGCTTCGGCGGCCTTGATGGCGGCCTTGCCCATCTTCTTGCGCAGGTCCGAAGTGAGGAAAGGCGAGGGCGACTCTTCGATGAGTTTTTGGTGACGGCGCTGGACCGAACAGTCGCGTTCGCCGAGGTGGACGATCTTGCCGTGGCTGTCCCCTAGAATCTGGAATTCGATGTGGCGCGGTTTCTCGATGTAGCGCTCAACATAAACGGCTCCATTCCCGAAGGCTTTTTCGGCTTCGCCGCGTGCGACGTGGTATTCCTTGGCAAACGAGACGTCATTGTGCGCGATACGCATACCGCGACCGCCGCCGCCAGCGACAGCCTTGATTATGACCGGATAGCCGATCTTGCGGGCGGCTTTGACCGCTTCAGATTCAGTCGCGACCGGGCCGTCGGAACCTAGAACGATGGGCACACCGGCCTTGCGCACCGTGTCCTTGGCAATGGATTTGTCGCCCATCATTTTGATGGATCGCGACTTTGGACCGATGAATTTGATGTTACACGACTCGCATTGCTCAGCGAATTTGGCGTTCTCAGAGAGGAAGCCATATCCCGGATGGATGGCGTCGACGTCGGCGATTTCCGCTGCGCTTATGATTCGGTCAGCGCGCAGGTAGCTGTCGCTGCTCTTTGGTCCCCCGATGCAGATCGCTTCGTCTGCGAGTTGCACGTGCAGTGACTGGACGTCGGCTTCAGAATAGACCGCCAGGGTCTTGATGCCAAGCTCACGGCAAGCACGGACGATGCGAAGCGCAATTTCGCCGCGATTGGCGATGAGGACTTTTTGGATCATTCTGGAGGCGAAGTAGAGTAGGCCGCCTCTTTTCGGAGCGGCGGCGCATGGTGGTTAGCTCAACGCGAAGAGCGTGAGAAAACTAGGGCTACCCCTGTTTGAGTTTGAACAGGCGCTGACCGTATTCGACCGGTTGGCCGTTCTCCACCAAGGCTTCAATCACGGTTCCCTTCACTTCGGCCTGGATCTCATTCATGATTTTCATGGCTTCTATGATGCAAGCCACGCTGGTTTCGGTAACGACTGAGCCCACTTCGGCAAAAGGCTTACTCTCCGGAGATGCCGCTCGGTAGAAGGTGCCCACCATTGGTGACTTGATGAATGTTATGCTCGGATCCTCGCTTGGACTAGCGCTCGGTGCTAAAGCTGTTGTAGTCGGCGCCGCATTGATTGCAGCGTTGTCGATTACCATGAACGGAGCGTTGGAGTTGTTGCTGGAAGACGCAATCGGCAGGCCCGAGCTTCCCCGGCGAATCTTTAGCTTAAAACCCTCTTCTTCGACGGCAAACTCGGTCAGCTCGGAACGCTTCATGAGTTCGATGATTTGCTTAATCTGTTTGAGGTCCAAAAATATCCCTTGGTTGAGGGTTTGAGTGTCTAAGCTGGTTAGTTGGAATTCTAGGTTTGGCGTTCAAAAGTATTCGAGCACTTCTAGCAATCATCCAATTTCGTTTTTTTTCTAAAACACATTAATCACCAGAAAAGCGCGTTTTCCTGCCTCAAAATACACCAAAGTGAAGTGTTTGTTAATAAAATGAGCGATTTTGGTTACGCGAAGTCCTGAGTAATTTTCCGAATTCAGACGCGGATATGCTTGGTTTTCTCGCCGATTTCATCTTTTCAGACCAATTTATGTGCGATTTCTCGGTAATTTTAACGCACAGAGTATGACCGGACTCCCGCGCTTTGTTCACTTCCGATGAGACACTGTTAGATTGCCTCGGATTAGCGCCAAGCCGGTGAGTTGACGCTGCACGTAGATTGCACGGTCAAAACCGTCGCCAAGGAACTGGGGGATTCGCGCTTGGGCGTTGTAGGAATGGCGCAAGCTCTTGGCGCCCGGCCCGGAGACGGCGGTCCAGCACCGCAGACGCTGGAGGCGGTGGAAAAGGGAAATCGGCCGGCTGCGCGCCGAGCTGATCTGCATGCGCGAGCGGGAGCTCGTGCAAAAAAAAATCAGTCGGCATACTTTGCGAAACGCCCGAGAGCGGTATGCCGTGATTGAAGCGATGAAGGGCGAACATGCGATCCGCTG
>JBKJSQ010000116.1:0-2810 GCA_046594495.1 Minisyncoccia bacterium
CGGTGTCCAACCAGTCGAGACACTGCAGGGCTTTCGATCGCGACGCAGCGTCGGCGGTGTTCGCAAATAACAGCGCATGACCCCACGCCATGAAGCCACGACCCTTAGTCGAATCGAGTGGCTCGACACCCAAGAGAGGGCGCAGGTTGACGGGAAATTTCCAGATAGCCTGTTGAAGGACTCGCTCGGCGAACAAGTTTCCGAAGGCCAACGGCCTCAGGTATGATGTCAGGCCATCGCCGGGATCGTAGCCTTTGTAGTCGCGATCCTCTACCCATTTTTGCACGAGTTGCAGGCTGTGCTGGATTTGGGCTTTCATCGAGCCGCTTGGTGAAGCTGGGGAACTGCCGGCGAGCGAGCCTGATGGGTCAGAGGGTTTTCCGCTGCGGCGAGTTCATCCACGATATGAAGATAGTCGGTCTTACGCTGTTTCCAACTGTGCCGATCAGCGTAGGCGGACGCGTTTTCAATCAGACTGCGGCGCAGGTTGGCGTCTGTTAATACTTCGATCATTGCGACGGCGAGGGCATCGGAGTTACCCGATTCGAAAAAGCGGACAACGGAGTCGTTGAAATAGAATTGGTCGATTTTCGTTTTCGAAACGACGGCGGGAATTCCCAGCGACATGAATTCCATTATTTTCGTGCTGTAGGCCTCGTTGCCGAACGAATCGGCGCGCTTTGGCACGACGCCGAGATCTGCATTGGCCATGATGCGCGCGACCTGACGAACGCCGACGGGCTCGAAGAATTTTACTTCGCCGTTGAAACCAAGTTCGGAGGCGAGCGCGACGAGCGAGGGCTTCATGTTGCCGTCGCCGTAAATATGGAACTCAGCCTGCGGCAGCGCGCGGCGCACTTGTTTGAAGGCGCGCAAGGCGATGTCCAACCCTTGGTGCCACTGCAAGCCGCCGGGGAAGATCACAATTTGCCGTCCGTCTTGCCGCGTGCGGGGCACCGGCTGAAAGACACGGGAATCAACGTTGTTGATGAAGACCGAGCACTTGCCCTGCGATGCAGTGCGGGCCTGGTATTTTTCCAACCAGAGGTGGTTCGACACGATGACGTGGTCGGCGAATCTAGCCGCACTGCGCTCGATTAGTTTGAGCGCGGAGGTGGTAACAGTCGATTTTCCCTCGCTAAACTTGCTGGCATAGAACTCGGGCACGATATCGTGAATATCAAGGATGATTCGTGAACCTGTCAGGCGCGGGAACCAGCCCGCATACACGAGAAAATCCGGCATGTTGTGAATATGCAGCAAATCATAGCGTTGGCTGGCATGACTTCGGGTCACCCACCATGAGGTGAGACCGAGAAACCGGACGAGTGGCCAAAGGTAGGCGAATTTGGAACTCTCCGTTTTCCCAAAACGATCCTGCAGGCGGTGCACGTGGACACCCTCAATCGTTTCCTGCTGGGGCAGTTCAGCCGTCCTGCGCAAGGCGAGCACATCAACCTGATCGCCTCTTGCAGCCAGAGCTTCGGCGTATCGCGTCACACGGTTGTCACTTTCGTAAAACGAGTGCGTGATCATGCACACGCGTTTTTTCGGCCGGTGAATAGGGCGGGTTTCTAATTGGCGGGTGTAGTCAGCGATTTCACGAGGTAGCGGCTGCCAGAATTGCCCGGCGAATTTTTTGCGGATGTGCTCCAGTAACTCAGTGTAGTATCTTACCGGATAGGTGCGTGCGCTAGGCTCTTCATCTTCAAACTGGATGTAGTCGGGATGCACATTCACGAGCAGCATGCCGCCGTGGTTCGCGATCCAGTCTGTTTTGCGCAACCAGATTTCAGGAGATGTTTCCCGCAGAACGAGAAAAAGCGTGGAGTCTTGAGGGAGAGTATAAGGAAGCTCGACGTAGCCGCGATCAGTGGACGTCGCATTGCTGTTGGATGAATTTCCGTTCAGGTGGTGGGAAGTGCCCTCGCCTCGGGCTACCGGCTGGTCAACCCACGTGGGAAAGATCGTCCCCCCACCGTCCGACTGTAGCTCGAATGGATCGGTATCGAACGTAGAACAATCATACCGAATGTTCAAATCGTGCAACCAATCAAGATTTCTCAGCATGAAGCCCGAGCGATAACCTGACGCTCCCCACTCTTGGATGTAACGGTTGATTTGAGTCGCGCTGATTTTAAAATTTCGGCGTGAACTGAAAAGTTTTCCGTCGTGCTTCAGGTCATGCACGCCGACTTCGAATCCGTTTCTGCCAAGTTCGTCACGCAGTTCGGGCGGCACTCGATATTCACCTTCAGGAATAAAATTGAACGAAGATCTGAATCCGACTCGCCGCTCAAGTTCCATTAGCTTTCGGCATCGAGCCAGACCATGATGGCCTTCAACATCGTGGGTCAAAACAACGGAGAATTTCTTCCCATCTGGCCAGCCCGGCCACCCATCTGGAGTCTGCCCTGCCGCTTGATCGATCGGCCAGATATCGCCGCTCTGCGCGAGGCCCCGGCGCGCGGCAACGCGGCGCAAGGCCATCCTCAGTCGCCACGGCAAGAAGGGTTTCAACGCATAGTAAAAGCGATGGTGTTGTCTCAGCATCTCGTGGCCAAAGTTCGGAGTAAATTAGTCTAGTTTAGGCTGCGCGCGACGGAGTTTAAGAACCCGGCAAAACATACGAGGTTTTACTGGAGCGAAGTCGAACGGACGTATTGCGAATCTTCATCGCTTTGACTTGATGGCAAGATTGCCTGCTTAGATGGCCATCAGCTCTTGATTGAGACGGCCCGGGACATAGTTCCGAGTCTTGTTCAGGACAACGCCAACATGGGCCTTCGACTCTGCGAGCAGGGCGCAAG
>JBKJSQ010000009.1:0-3161 GCA_046594495.1 Minisyncoccia bacterium
CCCAATGATTGACGACGTATCAACCCGACCGGTGAACGAAACGCCATCAGTGGCCAGGTATTCGGCTTTTCCCTGCGAAATATCCGTCGTCCAATAGAATTTCTGAAACAACCGCTGCTCATAAGAAAAGCTGACTCCGGAGTTCCGAATCGCCTGATTCGCAAAATAGGACGCCGATGTGCTCCGGTTGGCGCCAAAGGAAAACCCAGTCGTCGCCGTGGGTTGATAGTGAGCGTTGGCCGAATAAACCGGAGGCCCCGCAAGCGACTTGCTCGTTCCGTCCAAAATTCGGCGTTTCTCTAGACCGAGACTCGCCCCAAAGGAAAGTTTGTCGGTTGGCCCCCACGTCAGCGCAGCGTTAGGCTGGGAAGAAACCATATCGAAACCACGACTCACATAGTCGCGTCCGATGCTGTAGCCCAACGAGGCCTGCAGTCGGGAAGAAAAGAGATAGCTAAAGGATCCCGTGGCTGTCACTGAACGCCAATCCGACGTCGTCCACTCAGGGCTGATAGCGGGAGCGTTGGTAAGGCGAGTTGAATGCGTCCCAACCAAGGACAAACCGGTCCGTGCGCCGAGCCGATAAGAGGCGGAGGCGCTGGTCCCATAGCTTTTCTGCCGGGTCTGCGCGGCCGTCTCCACCAATATCGGCGAATTCGTGAGGTAGTTTTGCGAAAGGCCCATTTTTAGGTCTCCATAGGACCACCCACCCGCCAAACTGAGCGAATGGTCGGTAGAATCCTCCACGAATCGGTTAGAACTTTGGGATGTTGTCAGAGTATAGTCGAGCGCCCAGCGCCGTCCCAACTGAAACCCACTCCCAATCGAAAAAGTCTGGATTATACTGTTTCCGGATTCAGTCTGCCCCGGGTTCAAAAGGCCATCGGCGTAGAGCAGGCGATAGAGGACGTGAGGGCGCACCGCGAAAAGCCCGCGCTGAAAAAGAGGGCCCCCGGCACCAAGCACGGAGGCAATATTGGACAACCGCTTTCCCGGGGGATTCTTCGAGTGAGCATCAACCACCGCCTGCGACGAATAAACGGCCGGAGGCGCTGCTATAACGGCCTGAGCGGCTAGCGGGGCTACACTCGCTATCAGCCCAACGCAGGCCGCAATATTACGCAGGGATTTCGCAAACACGGGGGAGTTCATAGTTGCGGTTGGATTAGCGTCAATAGTAGCGAGCCCAGACCAGAACTCAAGCCAGGCATTAATACGCGAGCCAGCAGCCCAACAAGGGACGGCAGTGAGCCAGTTGAGATTACTCCTATCATTGCGAGGAGTGAAGCAACGAACCTATCCATCCGAAACAATGGCTCGATTGCCGCGCCCGTCTCCGCCGGGCTTACCATGACGAACCAAACTGCCCCGCTACCCAAGGGACCGCGCATAAACTAAGCCTTCAACACTTGGCCAGCCTTGGTGGTGATCCCGACCATTGCATTGCGCGTGTCAACAATGCACGGCGACCAATCCGCCAATTCCTGATAATTGATCGACGCATGGTTGGTGGCAATCAAAGCGACATCATAGCCCTGAATCGTCCCCCGGTCCCAGTTGATCGAACGGGTGCCGGTCCAACGGGCGTGCTCGCGGGTCGGCCGGATGACGGGAACATAGGGATCGTAGTAGGCCACTTCGGCACCACGTTTCTGCAGCGATTCCATCAGGATGTAACTGGGCGACTCGCGCTCGTCATCGACATTGGGTTTGTAGGCGAGGCCGATTATCAGGATACGGCTGCCATTAATTGATTTCCGTAGAGCATTAAGTGCGTCTCCGACACGGTGAATCACGTAATCGGGCATCGCGGTGTTAATTTCACCGGCGAGCTCGATAAAGCGCGTGTGCTGACCATACTCGCGCGCCTTCCAGGTCAGATAAAACGGATCGATGGGGATGCAATGCCCGCCCAACCCGGGGCCGGGATAGAAAGCCATAAACCCAAAAGGTTTGGTCTTCGCCGCGTTTATGACCTCCCATACGTCGATGCCCATCGCCGAATAGACAATCTTGAGCTCATTAACCAAGGCGATATTGACGCCCCGAAACGTATTCTCAAGCAACTTGGTCGCTTCAGCCACCCGACACGACGAAACTGGCACTAGGGTCTTTATCGCGATTGAATAGAGCGCGACCGCCTTTTTTAGGCACGCGGGGGTGAATCCCCCCACTACTTTGGGAATCGTCGCGACAACGCTACTTGGATTGCCTGGATCTTCGCGCTCCGGTGAAAAAGCCAAGTGGAAGTCGGTGCCCGCCTTCATTCCAGAACCAGATTCCAAAACCGCCTTGAGATCTTCATCAGTGGTGCCGGGGTAAGTCGTCGACTCCAAAACGACCAATGCTCCTTTCCTAATGTGGGGAGCAATGGCCTTCCCCGTTTCGACAATATAAGAGATATCAGGCTCTCGATTCTTATTAAGAGGGGTAGGCACGCAGATGATGATTGCCTCGACTTCGCTAACCCGAGAAAAATCAGTCGATGCGGAGAACGTGCCGCCATCTACGGCTGACTTAATAGTCTCAGCCGAGATATGTTTTATGTAGCTTTTCCCCTGGGTAAGGGAATCGACCTTAGAACGGTCGATATCCAACCCCAAAACGCCTGCCCCTGAACGGGCAAATTGAAGCGAAAGAGGGAGCCCAACATATCCGAGGCCAACGACACATATTTTCATAAGAATAAAGCGAAAAAGCAGACGAAACACCCAATGAGGTTCGGTCTGCAACTCAGATCGGGAGTATTTGATTTTTCACAGAGATTTAGAATCAAAACTGGAAATTGACGGTTAGCTGCCGATGACGAAAAAGCAGTTCCAAGCCTAGCAGCGCAATACAATCTATGCTGGGGTGGACCCAACCATTGGAATGGCTTGCCTCGGAAAAGTGGACACTAATTCAGGTGGCTTTGATGTCTTTTGTTGGGGGTTGTTTTTCGAAGGCCACAGATGGCCTGCCTAGGGAAGCGCTGAATAAAGCGAGATTGCCGGTTTTCCGAATTAGCAGGAGAGCGCAGGCGTCGGCGGTGACGGAAAAACGGGACGTGGTGCGGTGCGACGCGACGTGCGGAGTGCGTAGCGAGGGCAATTTCCCCGCCGCGGGGGCGGGCGGATGCCCGCCTGCGGGGTCACGCCGCGGTCCGGCGGGCGGCGATCACG
>JBKJSQ010000039.1:0-4289 GCA_046594495.1 Minisyncoccia bacterium
CTTGGCGGGTGGGCGTATAGAGGCAGTGTATACCCTGCACTCTGAATGTGAAGGACTGTTTGCTACGGTATATGCACGTCAATCATAGGTCAAAATGAATGAGGCATACATTAAGACTTCATTTAGAAAAGCTTATGTCCCGTGGAGGAAAACGTTACGATCGATGTTCAACACATGCGTATCGTTTTCTCTCTCACGCGAACTCTTAAGACTCCACGAGACCCGTGCCTGTTGTCATGTGTCGTAAAGTTATGCATAAATGGATGTTGTAGCCATGTATACTCAAAACAATGGATTCCTCCACTGAATTCGGCTGGCTCGATGACATGGGCGACCATGTGATTATCACCGATGAGAATGCAGTCATACTCCATGCTAATAAAGCGACAATGGCGACGACAGGATATTCGCGCGAAGAAATTGTCGGCAAAAAAGCAGGTAGTGTTTGGGGTGGCAATATGAGCCGTGAATTTTATTCGGACATGTGGCAAACCATCAAAGTCGATAGAAAGCCTTTCGTAGGTGTCGTCAAAAACAGGAAAAAAGACGGGCAGTACTATTTTGCGGAGCTACGAATTTATCCCGTATTGGATGCATCAGGCAATCTTCGACATTTCATAGCCATCGAGCCAGACATAACCGATCGCGTTACACGTGAGGTAGTACAAGATAATTTTATATCGCTCGTTCGTCATGAGCTGCGCAATACCATCGGCGTATCGCGGCTTATGCTGGATATTCTTTCTCAAGACACACTAACATTAGACCAAAGAGGGGTTATCGAAAATATCGCCAAGGAAAATATTCGCATGCAAGCGACCATCGATACGCTGTCGCTGATAGAGGGCGCGAATCGACTCACTCCGTCTGATCTGCATCGCGTCTCGCTCAATGACGTTGTGCAAACAGCGCTTGAGCGATTTGCCGGCGAAAAAGGTACCGCATACACAATGGAATCCGATGGAGAATGTGTAATTGTTAGCTCACGCAGCATTGTCACGCACGTCGTTGAAAATCTAATTAGCAACGCGATAAAATATAGCCCTCAGGGCGGACAGATTCGCATCGAATTACATAAGGAACACAATGGGTGTGTTTTTATCTGCACAGACAGCGGCATCGGCATCCCTGAGGCAGATATGCAACATATTTTTGATCCCTTTTTTCGCGCGTCCAATGCTAAACGCGAACACGGGACTGGCATTGGCTTATTTGTCTCTCGTGAGCTACTCAATAAAATTGGGGGGCGTATACAGATAGAATCGTCCCTCAACGAAGGAACATGTGTGACTGTATTTTTACCATTTTGAAATACCGATTCCTCCGTTCTTGTATTCTACGGCCAGAACTTACAATGTTAAACCTTTATATCTCTTAGGCGATAAATAGTAGCTATTTAGTGACCCCTTTGGGCACCTGAGGAATCGCCGGAGAAAATCTCCGGTCGCTGCTCGCCGATAATCGTGATCGTACCAACGATTAATGGGACAGGCACCATTTATTCTTTTTTCTTTCTTCACTGACATCTTTTTCTCTATGAGATATCCTTTGTACGCAACCCAGGGACCAACACCTTTCTGCTTTTGCACGCGGCACGTTACTATCTGCACATGTCTCAGCGCCACAATATAGTGATCGGTACACGCGGGAGCGCACTCGCACGTAAGCAGGCAGATATAGCGACTCACGCACTCCTCGCTGTTGACCCGACACTGGAGATAGAGCTGCGCATCATCACACCGAGGGGTGACATCGATAAAAACACGCCTATTCCGCTCGACACTATTGGCAAAGGTTGGTTTTCTCAAGAGATTGAGCAGGAACTCCGGGATGGCACGATCGATCTCGCCGTGCATAGCCTTAAAGACATGCTCACAGAACTTCCCGAGACTCTTACCATCGGCGCCTATCTCAAACGCGAGGATGCACGTGATGTGCTTTTGACCAAAGATGGGCGACCGCTCGAAGAGCTGCGAGCAGGAGCTGTCATTGGAACCGACAGCACCAGACGGCAGGTACAAATGCTTGAGATACGTCCTGATGTCGTGATGAAAAGTGTTCGCGGCAATGTGCCCAACAGAGTGCAAAAACTGCAAGACGAAGACTACGACGCTATCATTCTCGCCGCAGCGGGTTTGATACGTCTCGGATTACAGGACAAGATCGTTCGATATTTTGAACCGAGTGAAATGACTCCCTCCCCTGGTCAAGGAACCATTGCAGTTGAGATACGGTCAGGAAACACGGACCTTCTGAAGATTCTCTCACTAGCAAATGATGCAGATGCGCAAACCGGATCGATTCTTGAGCGCACGTTCTCTGAACTTATCGGTGGTGGCTGCAAGTCGCCGACAGGCGCGTACGCGTGGCGTGAGGCCGGATCATGGAATTTGATCGGCATGGCACAGCATCAAGACGGCACGATCGTGCGCGAAACGCTGTCGGCACCAGAAAATAGCAGCTCAAATTTGGGTTATCAGCTCGCACAGTCAATTCTTAAGCGCATTGGTTAATGAAAACGCTCGAGATCAGTGTCGATATAATACCCCTCCCGCTCACGCCGATGCAGATGCGCACCATTACGCAGTGCGAGCGATATGATTTCATTGTGTACACAAGTAAACATGCGCAAGAGATCTTTGAATTAATTCTTAAAAAACAGCGCATCAGGGTGCCAAAAAGGAAAATCATACGAGTTGGGCCACGACAAGATCTTTTGAAAATCGACCTAAAAGGCAAACGCGTGCTGTTCCCCCGTTCCGCACTGGCACCGTTCGACATCATACGAAAACTGAGAGATCGCGACGTATCTGTGACGCCGCTCGCGATTTACACAGCACAAGGAAAAGCGCTTTCCACTCGGGAAAGAAAGGATCTATTTTCAGGCCAGGTGGATGAACTCTATTTCAAAAGCCCCTCCGGAATCGATGGTCTTTTGGGGCAAATACCGAGAACACTACACCGTACAATAAAAACAATTCCCGCACTCTGTATTGGCAAGACGACCGCACATGCTGCGCGTGAAAAAGGGTGGAAGAAAGTTTCTATAAAGAAGGTAGTATGAGCTGATATGCAGTTCCACAGTTACGTTTTTTTTGACTCTGATGCGAGCATTCGTACCCTATCAAAGGCAACATTCGCAAAGGCAAAGAAAGATTTTACAAAACTACTCGAAGCGAGCACCCGCGTCCGCATGCAGGCATATTCAACGCTCGGCTTTAAGGCAGGAACACGCCTTGCACTCAACCTGAATGCCACATCCCCCGATGATATTCAACTCCTGCTGCGAGATCTTATGCACACAAAACTCGGAGCACACCTGCGAATCACGTACACATTGTTGGGTATGACTCATTCTTCGCAGTACAACCCCAATAAGCCCCCAAAAGAAGCGGATTGGGATCAGAGGCACCAATACTTGGTTGTCTACCCGTTTACAAAGACGATTGAGTGGCATCTCAAACCCTTCGAAGAACGCAGACAGATTATGTGGGACCATGTGCTAGTCGGAAAAAAACACAACGACAAAATCGCACAGCGACTGCTCTACTCGTTTGGAATCGATGATCACGAGTTTATCGTGTCGTACTTGATGGACGACTTAGAAGCATTCGTTCAGCTCGTCATGGAAATGCGCACGACCGAAAGCCGTCGCCATACCCTGAAGGATCTGCCGATATTTACTTGTATTCACATGCCGATCGCCGAAGCGCTAGACACACTATGAACGACATCTTTTTACGAGCTGCACGCGGTGAAAAAACAGAACGCGTTCCGGTGTGGCTGATGCGCCAGGCGGGCCGCTCTCTCCCCGGATACAGAAAATTACGCGAAAAATACGGCATGATTGAACTCGCGCAAACACCGGAACTTGCTGCACAAGTCTCGATAGAACCAATCGAACGGCTAGGCGTTGACGCCGCCATACTTTTTGCAGACATCATGCTTCTGCCACTTGCACTTGGGGTCAAGCTTGAGATTGTAGATTCCGTCGGTCCTGTAATCGAAGCTCCGTTCGAGTCATATGCCGACATCGAGCAGCTCATCCCGTTTAAGAAAAGTAGCATTACCTACCTCGGGGACACCATTCGAATCCTTCGGGAACGCATTCAAGTCCCCGTTATCGGTTTTTCCGGCGCGCCTTTCACACTTGCCTCGTATCTCATTGAAGGCAGGCCAACGCGCGACTGGGTAAAGACAAAAAGATTTATGTTGGAGCAGCCCGAACTCTGGGATCTTTTGATGCGAAAACTTTCTGACGCCATTATCAGTTATCTCGATGTTCAAAT
>JBKJSQ010000079.1:0-11816 GCA_046594495.1 Minisyncoccia bacterium
GAAGCAAAATCCACTCGTTATGCCGGAAGAACCGATACTCAAGGCTGCATATATCGTCGGTATCAACGATGCGGTAGAACGGTTCTCCATTTATAGAATGGTCGAATGTAAGCGCAATACTTGTTATAGACGAATCGCGTTCACACAGTTTTTTCAGGCGAACGTACCAATTATACGGATCACACCTGTTGCGCGCTGTCGCCGATTCATATCGCAGTTCAATGTCGGACCCGACCGCGGTTGCTGTCGTTTGTCTCTTTACAATGCAGTAGAAATCCTCGCAGCGCTCCATACCCGCAACCCGCTCGAAGTCTTGGCTCGTATCCGGCGCACGGGTCGTTCGCTCAGTAATCGTTGCCGCGCACTGGTGGTTTGCTTCAAACATAAACATACCGAAGCGGTAGCCTTCGAGTGTCAGGTACCGATTGGTCGGGGTAATGAAGCCGAGTAATTGAAAGAAGGCGATGAGCATAATGATTGCCCATCCTGCGACAGCTTTTGTGTTAAACGGAATCGGTGTGTGTCGGTACATCGGGCCGAACAATATTGCGATTATTGGCAATGTAATCGACGGATAGTTATAGCCGACGAGTATGCCCGAGTAGAGGTGGAAAAAGAGCGCAAATACAAGCGATATGCGCTGTAGAATCCTGTTTTTTGATAACAGGAACCAGCACTCGATGATTTGTACGAATATGACGACATTCGTAGCGAGAATAATCGACCATCGGGGGAAGAGCGGAATTCCGCTTTCCATTGAACTAAAGTAGGTCCCCAGCACCCAAGCCGGAGTAAACTTTACGGTGACCGACATGAAATACAAGAACACAAAAGTAACCTTCAAAAAGAATTCCTTATGCGGAACAAACAGAAGGACAGAAAGCAGTGCAATGTGATAGTAGTCGTAGGGTCCGCCACTTACATAGCTAAAGAGAAACAGCACGAGAAACTTCCAAACAAATAGCAGTGTCATAAGGAGATGAGCGCGGACCCACTGCTGCTTCCACATGTAATAGACAATCATCATCATCACGCCGTAAAACAGCATGTAGAGTGTGCTCTGCGAATAGCCGTAGGGGAGCTGCTGCAAAAAGTAGAAATCACCGCAATTCTTCAAATAGGGCCAGCATAGTGCTCCACGCTCGGCAGTTTCAACCGTGATATACGTTGCATTTATCCAAACGGAGAATGAGACAAAGAAATAGAACAGCAGTGCCCCGAACGCCCACTGCAAAATGGGCTGTGTTTCAATTTCCCATACGCTCAAGAGTCGTGCATACCGTATCGCGCAGGCCCGTAGGTACCGAATCATGTCGGAGGTATTCATAAGAGGGGTCCGCATCTACTGTCTGCCCCTCGGACGCGTGTCCATATTTATGAACAGTCAGTCGGGCGAGGGGGATTGCGTGCAGTATAATACAACAATGAATGAGCAGCAGTCGCCTGATATACCTCGCACATCAGCGCTCAAAAGGATCGGGCATGCGGCCTTGATCATCGGCGGGTTCTTCATCATTTTCTATACAACCTACTTCGGGACCTCTAAGTGGAGCGTCACGAGCAACCTGATTGGAGGAACCGCAAACGCAGAGACGGTCGGCAAATAAATACAATGATCTCACGCATTCTCAATTGGGTGGGTCCGAGCCTCGCCATCGTACTCATTGGTGTCAGTGTTTACTATTTCATCGCGTTTGCGCCCGAGCACAATATTGCGATGCCGACGAAATTGATTGAAGCACAACGTGTAGGGGATTATGTGACCGTGCTCGCCGAGCTCGATGCTATTCGGAACGATCCCACAAAAACCACAGAAGAAAAAGCGATAGCGACCTTTAGTGCCGACGGTGCACGATTTCATTTAACAGGGAATATCGATGACCGACTGCAGGATATTCGAGACATTAAAGCCGCCATAACGGATCCGACAGTACCCGAGAAAACGAAAGCGTACGCGCTCAATGTACTCGCGGCGTCTTTTAATGATATGGGTAGAGATGCGGCGGTTTTCACGGAGGTCTTTAAAGATGCACCCTTCAATGCCTATCTGACTCCGGGGGATCCTGAACTTTCGTTCAGAAGACTCTTTGAATGGTCGTATGAGATGTTTCCAACGTACTGGTCCGCAATTCGTATTTCAAAATGGTACGCTGAACAATACGTCTATAACCCGAATCAACCGATAGAAACCACAAAAGCCTATGCAGAACGTGCGGTTGAATTCCTCAACAAAGCGGATGCACTTATCGCGAGCGAAAGTCGTCGTGACCCAGAATTTTTGTCCAGTGCTCGCTACATAGAATACCGACATTGGCGAGCGGTGAATGTGGGTCGTTTGAGTCGGCAAATCGGGGAGCCGTATACAAGTCAGTATCGACAAGGTTTCGAAGACTACCTCGCACTTGCAGAAGCATCGCCGTCTGCATATGCGAGGGGGAGTAAATTATTTGGACGCTACTTGTATGCTGCTCGCATGTTCCTCGACAACGATACGGTCGCTGTAAAGACTCAACTTGATCTATTGGCAGCCGATATGAACGCAATTGAGAATCCCGACGTGGTCGCGTTTGCCTTGTTCCTAAGAAATACGCGTAGCCA
This sequence comes from Minisyncoccia bacterium, assembly GCA_046594495.1. Taxonomy (GTDB): domain Bacteria; phylum Patescibacteriota; class Minisyncoccia; order Phycocordibacterales; family UBA2100; genus UBA10103. The sequence continues at coordinate 2,599 of JBKJSQ010000079.1, forward strand.
ACCAACAGGACTCAACTGGACCTTCATCAAAAACGTGAGTGAACTATCACCCGCCTTCAAAGCCGCGGTAGATCGCTTTACCGTAACTCCAGCGCTACCAACCTCGGCGGGTCAGTGGAGTGACAATTTTTAATGCATTCGGTCGCACTAGGGGAAGCTGAGTGACGATGAGCGCAACATGTACGATATGAAACGAACAATTCTGTATCTCATTAGCATCACCGTGGTAGTGCTCCTGCTTGGAAGCATTCCGTCTGTTCGTCGCGCAACGCTCTATACGTTCGAGGACGCGACGTATGCTATGCAACCATCTGCAGATTATGCGTACAAACTCGGAAATAAGTATTTCAATGAGTCGAACAGTGGATACTACGACCTCAAACGGGCGCGGCACTTTTATTTCCTTGCACTGGATTTAAATCCGGAGCACCCGACCGTTTTGATGCAGCTCGCACGAACATCGTTCGTCGATGACGATCTTGAAAGTGCGCTCTTGCAGATTGATTTGCAGCTTGCCAAGCATCCCAATATTAGCTCCCGCGCGTACTATATTCGTGCACTCATCTACGGGTATCAAAAACGATTTGATAAGGCGAGTGAGGATTTCGAGCGATACATCACACTCGAGCCAAGGAAATGGTATGCGCATAACGACCTCGCGTGGTCATATGTGAGAGAGTCGAAATTCGACAAAGCATTGACGGCGATTGACGGAGGTCTTGCACTCGCTCCCCAAAACGCGTGGTTGCTTATCTCACAGTCCGTTATTTTGTATGAACTGGGTCGCTACGACGAGGCATATGAAATCGCACTCAAAGGCGTCACTGCAGCAGAAAAAGTTACGCCTGATGAATGGAGAGCGATGTATCCCGGAAATGACCCTGCGCTGGCATCGAAGGGTGTCGAAGGGATGATTGCATCAAGTCTCGCAAATCTCAAACGAATCGAAACAAAGCGCGCCGAGACAGAGTAACTGCAGTGTGCGGAGTACAATAGCTGTGCCTATGCGAAACAAGTACGCAGTCTATGTATTTATTGGGGTATGCGCTATCGCATTAATACTCGCATCCTCTGAACGGGTGAAGGATCGAGTTGCGCTTCGATTTGATCGAACAGCGTCTCATGCGTTTACGTTAGGAACCCACCATTTGGATACGACCAATCGAGACGAGTACAACATCGACGAAGCGATGTACTTTTTTCAGGAAGCGGCGTCCATTGATCCGTCATATCCTTTGGTTCACCACCAGATCGCACGCATTTATTTTTTGCAGGGACGATATTCGCAAGCACTCGAATCAGTAAATAAAGAGTTAGCCAACAACCCACAGGGAACGTTTGCATCTTCGTATTATTTGCGTGGACTGATTGCCGGATACATGCAGGACTATGACTCCGCGGTCCGCGACTACAAAAAATATGTTGAATTGAATCCGTCCGGCTGGGAAGGGCGGGTTGACTACGCTTGGGTATTGATTAAAACAAAAGATTATAAAACGGCACTCGATACCATCGATGACGGACTGATAGCGTGGCCCGAGAATCCGTGGCTCCTCAGTGTGCGAGCAACCACTCTTTTTGAAATGGGTCGGCTTGAAGAAGCTCATGCCACCGTTCGTGCCGCAGCACTCGCTGCGGAGGGCATAACTCCTGAGATATGGCTTCGAGCATATCCCGGAAATAATCCCGATGCAGCTGCAGTGGGAATCGAGACAATCCGGAGTTCCATTGCAAAAAACGTGGACAGTATCGAGCGAGCCGTCCGCACTTCATCAACGCCCTCCAAAAGGGAGATATCGCGGTAGCGCGAAGTTGCCTTTTTTGGCCATCTGGTGCATACTCTGCGGGTTCTATGACAGCGGAAAAGACGGCAAAAAAGCGAGCATCACGCTCGAAGAAGGGTGAAGGGGCACATCGCCTCCGAATCCGCGTACGTGCCTACGAGCACGGAGTTTTGGATAAGTCGGTCAAACAGATTATCGACACCGCTGCCCGCTACAATGCGACCGTCGTCGGTCCAGTTCCGCTCCCGATCGACATCCGTAAGTACACCGTCAATCGCTCCTCCTTCATCGACAAAGACTCACGCGAACAGTTCGAAATGCGCATTCATAAGCGCATGATCGACATCCTCAATCCTGAAGCAAAAGTCATCGAAGCGCTCACCAATATCGACCTCCCGTCTGGAGTGTCGATCGACGTAAAGATGATGTAATCATTCCCTTGAGAAACCTCTCTGTCAGACGGCAGAGAGGTTTTTTATTTCATGCCGAGATAGTGCGGAAAAGAAAAAAGGCGGCTGAGTGCCGCCTTTTGAGTCGATGTGTCCGAGTCATCCCTAGCCTTGATTGTTACCGGCGCTGTGCAATCGATTCGGTAGGTTTTTCGTTTGGGACGATGTCGCCGACCTTAGTCGCGAAGTCAATTCGCATTTGCGCGACCTGCAATCGGGTAAACATGTCCTTCTTGAACATGGGCCACCATTTTTCCGCCGAATGCAGAACGAGTATCGGTCCCAGATCGCCGTCGATGATGCGCGCGGTCTCCGGATTTCCCGTCGCTTGAAGGCGGCCCCACGATGCGCCGAGTGCGCAACGCCCGCCCGCGAATGGCAGGTATGCGTTCTCGCCGTCCTTGTCTGTCTCGGCGAGGAATCGCTTCTGATTCGCTACCGAGGCAAAGCACCACGTGGCGCCCTTGAGCGTTGTCTGATGTTTCTCGCAATCGGCCACACTGGGCCGGCCGCCTTTCTTGGCGTTGTCCCAGGCGCTAACCACGTCATAGTCGATGCGCGCACCTTTCTCGTGCTTGCGCCATGAGAACGCAACGTTGTCGTTCACGACGATTTCGGTCAGAGGTTTCTTGGCCTCCGTCGCTGCCGGCTTGGGTGCTTCCTGCGCCAGAGCGGCGCCGGTAGCGTTTGCAAGGAGAATACTCACGGCGATAATCAAAAGCTTTCTCATCAGGCAATTTCCTCTACGTTCGAGGGGGCACAGATACCCACCTGCGTGTATTTGAGACCATTTTTATGATTATTGCAACCATGGGCTTACCCAGCCTTCGAATATAAAAAAGAAAAAGGCGGCGCTGGAGTATCAGCACCGCCCATTTAATGTGTGTCATTTTCAGACACAAGGAGCGCGTCGTCATCACACGACATGTTCCTCCCCATAATGTACTGCGCTATCTATGAAGACGCAAGGAAGATCGGCGGGCGGTTGCCCGCCCGCCGACTCGGACGTTGCTTACAAGCCGCGCCCTTGTTTCAACAAGCTACCTGTCAGGTCACAAACAGCGACCAGATCGGGAACACTTGTTGCACGTAGGCACCTCGGACTTGGTGGTCGAAACCACCTTCGTCTGAGTGCTTGCACGAGCGCCTTTTGCAGCCGGAGCCGTAAGCGAGGCGCTCGTTGTTGCAATCGTGGTGATGAACACGACTGCAAGCAGCATCGCAGTGCTTTTCATGTAGATACTCCTACATGGGTTTGGCACGAAGCCGAAGCCGAATGCGGCCTCGTTTGACCAGCGCAGACCTTAGCGCGCATCGGGAGATGCGTCAATTATTAAACCGCGCAGGTTGCCGCTTTGTTTAAGTCTTTGCGCAAAAGATACGCAGAAAGGATCAAAAGAAAGATGCCGAAATATTTCAATTCCTCGCCCCCGAAGGGCAGACTCGAAATCAGCCCACCTGCACCGATTGTGACGAGCAGCGGACTGAACGCGAGCGACCCGCATGCCGCACATCCCATGCCGAGAACTCCAGCGAATGTCCCGAGAAATCCGCTTGCAATACCCGTTGCCCGCATCCTGTCGCGGCGCATGCGCACGTATGCAAGCACGAGCGCAGTATTTATCCCAATAAGGATCGCTATAATCGCGAGATAGAGCATATCCAGCGGCGCAGCGTCAAAGAAAGAAGACGAGAGCAAATTACCGGAAAGAGCTAATCGTTTCGATATAGCAATCGAGCTGTCACCAAAAATAGTTGATACGAGTGGAAAGAGGGTCGCCCACATGCCAGCAAGGAATACGACTAACCCAACTGCGATGCCCGCAAATACGTACCCACGTTTGAGCTTCAGGTTCATGGTGTATGCGAATTATCACCTACAAAGAGGCCATGACTACCCTTGACATATTTGATATAAAGCGTACAATCAAATATGGTCGGGATGAAACCCAGATTCCTTTGGGTACTCGCCTCAGTCTGGAGGTCACTATGAAGCGCTTAATCCGTGACGCCCTCGCGGCCGTATTTTTTACGGCCCTGATGATTTCGGCACCAGCAATTGCCGCGCCCGGAGATTGTACGAATTATAGTCGCTACAGCGAGTGTCGAAGCTGTTGCGCACGAAACTACCAGAGTAGTCCAATTTGCACGAATGCGTGCGATGCGCTCAAGGCGTTCGACCCTACCGCGCGGGAAAAAACGCCTCCGAACATATCGCCGAAGCGGAAGCAGTAGCACTAATGCGTGTGATACGTCATAAATGCGTCGGAAGAAGACTTCCGACGCATTTTCTATTTCCGTTTCAGACAATACAATTCATTCGCCACTGTCGGCACAAAAAACCGCTTTGTTGAGGGATTGTGCGCAATTGCATTGATTATTCGCTCGGATGCTTGAAAATCTCCTCGTAGCTGCAAAGTTGCTGGATCGAGTTCGTACAACTTGCCGTCGTTGCTGCCGATCCAAAGCGACTTGTCTGCGAGTATCGGCGAAGCGAATATTCTCCCGCCAGTGGCGAACTCCGCTTTTTCTCGCCCGGTTTCTACGTCGATAGCGTATATCGATTTATCGAGCGATGCGATATACACAACATCTCCGTTAATGAGAGGGTTTGAGTATATGCCAGCGCCACACTGAAACGCCCACAGCGGAGCGCCGTCCTTTACCGAGAGTGCATACAGTTTGCTATCCATAGACGGCACGAGCACGATTCGGCGCTTCGAATCGTAGACGGCCCGTGTCTTGATATCGGCGCCGCTCTGATATCGCCATTTTTCTCTACCAGTATTTGCGTCGTACGCGTACATAAAACCGTCGTTGCTCCCGATTACAACCATGCTCTCTTTTTTTATGTACAACGGCGAAGCGTGTGTGAGTGACGGGTGTCGCGCCGTCCATTTTGTCTTTCCTGTGCGCATGTCAACGGCTGCGATGCCACCCCGTTTCTTCCAGAGACCGAATTCGAGACCAATAAAAAGCGTATTTGTCTCAACATCAAGCGCTGGGGACGAGCCGATCCAATCAGCATCACTATACTTCCAGATGAGAGCGCCGGTCGATGCCGAGAGTGCATACACGTTGCCGTCGTATGCGCCGAAGTATACGACGCCGTCGTGGAGTGCAGGGCTCGAAAAAATACCCTTCCCTTTGGGATGTTTTTCGACGTCGAACGCCCACGCGATGGTGCCGTCATCTTGCCGAATGGCAAAGAATGTTCCCGAGTCACTTCCGATGTATATATTTTTATCATCGATAACGGGCGCAGATTTTTGCACGATATGTTCGAATGCTGGAATGGCGGGCAGGCTAATTCGCCACTCGATTGCAAATGTGTTTTGAGTTGGTACGGGTGTCGTTCCCTCGAGCGGGAGGCCGAAATCATTGAGCGTGAAGAGCCAATCAATCTGAATTCCTCGCGTGTGTGCAGGTTCGTACGCGTCGCTCGATCGGAACGCAAGAATTGTGAATATGTGCGATACGCGCTTTCCAGCGTCGTCGAGTATCAGAATCTGTTTCAAAAAACTCCCGCCTGAATTTATTAGGTCGTCGACCAAGATAACGGGAGCATCGGTGAGCGTCCCTTCGATGACCTTCATCAACCCCTCGCGTTTGCGCGATTTACGAATAAAAAAGCCGTTTACGGGCGTACCGCGCTCAACACCTTTCATCACAATCGCGGCAACGAGTGGGATACCGGCTGTTTCCATACCACCCACCTGAAAGGGGTAACAGTGTGCGTATTTTTCCCAGAAAAATTCTGCGTACGCGTTCAGCCATTGTGGCTCGAGGATGATGGCACGAAAATCGAACAGCCATGGGGTTTCGCGCGGTGTTCCGCTACCTGCATGCGTAATCCGTACGTTGTCGCTTGATCGCAAAAAAACTCGCTCCGAAATCGTGCGCTTGAAGTCCTCGAGCGACGTCATTGCGAGCATTGTAGCAAGGTAGGTCCGCGACGTTATTGACAATATTTAAAATAGTGTTATCGTACGGATTAGAAGCGCGTATGCGCATTCGAGCCTCGATAGAGGGGCGAGCATTCCGGCGCTTTGAGTTCGGAACAAAGGAGTTTGCAATGAAAATATTTCTTCTGGCTTCTGTGCTCGCCCTCGCTGTGGGCGCAATGACCGCAACGGCTGGCGCCAAGACCGCGCAGGTTTCAACGGGTTGCGGCGGGAAACCGGGGTACATTACCTGCAAGGCGTGGTGCGATAAATGGCGAGGCGGCTCATCCGAATGCCTGATCTCGCACAGCGGATCGTGCATGAATCGGTACGGTAGTACCAGTTACTGTGTCAAAGATGGTCCGCCGGCGAATCACTGAACGGAACTGAATAGTTGTTTACGAAGGGGCCGATTCCACGTCGGCCCCTTTTTGTTTTTTTTGCATTGTCTACTCACTCTACGTACGTGGCGGGGAAATGAGGATGGCGTATATATGCTGCTCTGCTTCAGTGTCGAGATCGAGCAGATCAGTTATAAGTGAATCCTCGCATCCAGCAACCGGTCGGCTCTGTATTCCGAGGGCAGTTGCCACGAGTAGTACATTTTGTGCCATATGCCCAGCTTCGAGCAGTGCGTGCGAATACGCGAAGTCGCCGTACTTCTTTGCGCTCCTGTCCCACACAGCAGTGAAAATTATAAGCGTGTTCGATAAAGGCGTCACCGAGGAGCGAATCAATTTTGACATTGCGAATTGCTCAGGCAATTCCCATAGATGCTCAAGCGCGTGTGCCGTTGGGTGGTAATGGAAGACGCTCGGAGCATGCCCAGCGATACCGCTACCGAGAATGTATGTCTCGACGGGAAAGAGGGCACCACCAGACGGATAATTGCGGTGCGGGTGGTTGTTTCGAGCCCGAAGCGCATGACCGAACAGCGACCCAAGCGACTGCTCATTGAATGCACTATTTGAGGCTGCGTTGTTGAAGGATGTGCGCCGACTGAGTGCATCGTCAAGAGATGTCTCGCTCGGCATCGGATCGGGGAGCTCAATACGAGCCATACGAGGGTAGGATTTGTGTGTACCACCTGTCGCGTCTTGTGCCGTGCCTTTCGCGCCACGGCGGACTATGCGGGCATCGCGCACGTATGAATGGAGCCGCGTAATTAATCTCGACATAATTACGCAAATGGATGCGGTTCGTCAGTAAACATCGACGTGCGTGGCGAGTACCCTAACATTCGCGGAACGGTTTCCAATCGACTCCCGCCAATATATTGCCGCGATTCCATGTAGTGAATCGGTTGTAGTTGAGGAATAACTACCATTTCAATATGCCAATTCGTCACATTTTTTGCTGATTTTGTGAGAGAAACCGTAGCGAATTCATACGTGTTGCTCGCGCACCATTGCACAATGCGATCGAGGTGTTCTTGAGCAGAGTCCTCGTCCCACGAGGCAGGTGCGAGCTGTTCAACTGGCCCTGCGTATAGAAAATCTAGTTTTTTCGATCGCTCGTTGTTTGCCCAGTACGCAAGACGGTCATAGTGGCCCACCGGTGCGCTTTGAGTGGAATCCGACGCAGCGGATGTAGTGAGTTGGTTACGGGCTCCTCGGCGTCCACGCAGTGCTTCGATGATCGCTTTTTCTGCGCACGTTGCGGCGTCACCGTGTGCCTTGAGTCCTATAGCAATGCGCGGTTGGTTGTCCGTCTCGTCTTCGACTACTGCGCAAAACGCATGGGCCGGTGCGTCTGTCAGCATCCGTACTACGTGCGGACGCAATCGGTATCGCCGACACCGCTCGAGTAATACGCGAAGCGATGGGCGTTTTCGAGCAAGTGACTCAAGTTCGACGCGCGGGAGTGTGAGTTGGTTGAGCCACATGATCATGTAGGCATCGCGTTCGATAATCTCCAAGGCGCCACTCAGTAACGCTTGTTCTCGCGCCGGATGGGTAGCAAGACCGGTTGTTGTTGCTTGTCGAATGACGGGTTCCATATTGCTTCGAACCAATCGCTGTGCAGCTTGGTGTGGACTCACAATTTGTGCGGGAATCCAGACCGGTCCCTTGTGGATGAAAGAGTACCCGCGTATCCACTGGTAGACCCGCTCGGGAGTTATGAGTAGGTGTGGATTCTCTTGCCGTTGAGCATCCGAAAATGACGCAAATGATTCCGGGCGCGTGAATGTACCTCGACCTTCAAGCTGGCGTACTGTCGCCACCATCGGTTTTTGAAAATAATCAGATGATTCCCACCAGAGGTATCTCTCGAGAGACTCTGCGAGCGCCGATACGAGCGCTTGTCGCTCGTCGTTGACCGATGCACCTGCTGCACGTCCCTCGTCACCTTCACGATACCGGGTATTCCATTGGATAAGTGGCGGCTCGTCGCTCGCACGATGAGAGCGTCCGTACGATAAGAGAATACCGGCTTCACGCATGCGCTCGGCAATTTCGAGTAAATCGGATGTTTCTGGAGACGGTAGCCGGGACACGTCATAGAACATCTGGGCACCGAACTTCTCCTCGAGAAACTGTACAAATGAAACGATGGCGTTCACCCCGAGAGAGTCTCCGCGAAGCGTACGCCACACACGTTCGAATGGCTCAACATCGCGCAACATCGGCTCATCATATCAGGAGCAACTTTGGAGGGCCAATTGCCGTACCGTCGCGAGAAAAAGCTTTATGTGCGGGACATGTATCGAAATGGACTGTTCCGGATCATATGCACTTGTCCACAGTGTTGTTCGTGCAAAATGGGCCCCATGACTGATAATCAAGTACATACATGGCAATCATTAACTTCTCTCGAAGCGCGCTACGCAGCGGAATCGCTCGTATGTCTGCATCTCTTCTTATAGTAATAGGCTTTTTTGCAATTTTCTTTACGGTGACGCCGCGAATGCCGGGATACGGCTCAACAGCGGGAATCGATATTGCCGAAATTGCGCACGCCGACGCCCCATATTATGACCCCAGTGCATGCGCCGGCGATAGCGCGTGCGCCCCAGGCGGCGACAGTAGTTGTTCGTGTGA
>JBKJSQ010000107.1:0-3196 GCA_046594495.1 Minisyncoccia bacterium
TGGTGTATTTATGCTAGAGACTAAAGTTCTTTACGGAGTACAGATCTTCACTTTCCTGCGGCACAGGATCTGGCTCTGGTACCGGTTCGGGAAGAGGCTCAGGCTGGGGTTCCGGCATAGTTTCAGTTTCAACGGGTGCTTCCGGCTGTATCGGAGCCGCAACAGTTTGCTCCATTGCTGCTACCACTGCGGGTGCGGCAGAAGCTCCTGCCTGTAGTGTCGTGAGTGCAATGCACAGGTTTGTAAGGTCTTCAGGAGAGAAAAAGTCGATGTGGAGCTTTCCCCCTGTGTCCTTCTTTTCAATGCGCACGCGCGTGCCTAGGCGTTCAGAGAGCTGTTTCTCGAGCGACATGAGGTCGGGAGATACGAGCGCTTTGTGACGCACTTTGTCGATCGCAACCCTGCGCGCGAGCGCTTCCGCATCCCGCACAGTTAGTCGGCGTGCAACAATTTCTTTAAAGAGTACTTCTTGTTCTAGGGGTCGGTCGGTGAGCATGAGGAGTGGTCGAGTATGCCCTTCGTTTATTTGCCCCGCCTCGAGCGCTTGCTGCATGGATTCGGGAAGCGCAAGAATGCGAAGTGTGTTCGTAACATACTCACGACTTTTGCCCACGCGTGCACCGATTTCCTTATGTTGCAATCCAAATAGATCAACGAGTTGTTTGAATGCCTTTGCCCGATCGAGCGCATTGATATCTTCTCGTTGCAGGTTCTCGATGATCGCAAGCTCGAGCTTCATTTGATCCGAATCTTCTGCAGTGCGAATCACAACCGGCACCATTGAAAGCCCCGCAAGCTTTGATGCCCGCAAGCGCCGCTCGCCGGCAATGAGTTCGTACGAGACAGAGATACCCTCGCCCGGTCGTTCCACCTCTTTGCGCGTAACCGTGAGCGGCTGTAACACGCCGTACTGTCGAATAGACTCCGCAAGCGACGCAAGTGCCATCTCGTCAAACGTTTTGCGTGGTTGAAATGGATTCGGATTGATCCGATCCACCTCGACCCAAAATATAGAATCCATCATGCCGCCTGCCATATGACGGGATTATATCTTAAAAAAGTAAGGCCGCATTGCTGCGGCCTTTCTCATAAGTTGTGAACACGGTACTGGGTCAACGATACGCGAACGCGTCGCCAACCCCATCCATTTTCTTTTCGTTGTAATAGAACGTTGCGGAGAACTCACCGCGCCCATCCCTGCCGCGCACATGAATCTCTGCTGATCCGCCCCGAGTAGCTACCGGGAATTCGTCCGAGCGCTTCAGTGCCGCGCGCGACTGATCGTTGTCGGTCTGCCGGATGTGCGTATCCAGTCGTGTAGCTAACGGATACTGCGAGGTCGAGATAATGTGGTAAGTTCCGTCTCCCATTCGCGCCGGATAGATAATGTGCCCGTCAATTTCATCGCCCGCCTCAACAATCCTGAACCCCATTTGGCTGGCCCTGTCTGTTGGTTGCCGGACAATGCTGTGCCACGCAGATTAGTCTTTGTACATGTCAAATGAAAAAGGTGATGTCGCGCATCTGCCACTGCGCCGCCGCGAGCGCAGTTGTGCAAATAATATAGATGGTGCAGAAATACGACCGTTCTCTGACTATTCTTTTGGCAGCGGAATCGGTCGCTCCGCTCCGGAAAACTTCTGTCCTTGATTCGGTCCAGTCAAAACGGTGTAGGAATCGAGTGTTCGAATAAAATTCATTCCCAACTGCGGGCCCTGCTGATAGGTGTCAATCTCACCCTGAAACGAAATAAGTTCCCCGTCTCCGTCTACAAACAACGTTTCGTCATTGGTCGGATTCTGCCAAAAACGCTCGCCCCGGAGGTGCTTCTTCCAAGTATATGAAACAAGCGCTTTGAGCGCATCGCCGTAGTGGTCAATGCCGTCCAAAGCAGTCTGTATCAGGTTTTTGGTCGAATCTGCCCGGTCTACCTGATGAAAATCCACCGCCGAACGTACGACCACCTCGCATGCTCTATCCGTATCAGGCGTGGTCGAGATAATGTCGAGCAATTGCCCGTAGTCACCGTTTTGCAAAGCTTCCGCAATTTCTCTATTCTTTTCCGCTCCCAAACCCTCTTTCGGGGCTACAAATCTATCTCTCTTCTCAAGCGTCATAAAGAATCAGTTAGGTCGTGCTAATTGCCACATACGAAGACTACACCAGCATGCGCCGTTGCACAGCCCCCGGCGGTTGATACACTGCTCCTATGAAAGAAAGGATGTCTGTCGACAAAGAAGGGATCGATAGGCGGAATTTTTTGAAAGGGGTTTCTGCACTTGCAGCATCGACGGCAATAAACAGTTTGCCGACAGATCTCATAGTGAGAGCCTCCGCACAAGAACGAACGATTGAAACATCGTATGAAAAGCAAGCGTCCGGGATACCGACAGCTGAAGATATCGACGAGTTCATCCGTACTGTCGTACATGAAAAAAACAAGCAGGGCTCGACCGTGGATCTGATTCAGGCAAAAATATTTGGCAACGGAGACCCGTTAGCGGGAATCAAAGCGTTCGAGTACACAAACGGTATTGCGTGGAATGTCAACACTCTTCGGGGCAGAGCACAACATTTCAAACACGATACACGACAGCTGGATGAGTTGTATGACAGAGCATTTACAATAAAAACCCGAGCCGACGATGCTTACATCTCGTTTCTTAATCAAATACCACACTTCGTTATGGCCGTAGGCACGGCAGACACAATACCGTTGGCACAAAAGATCCATGCCAGCGCTCTTACGCTGTCTCGATGCAATGATTCATTGATGACAGTGCACGATGAGCTGCAGAAAGTTGTGGCTGACTAGCAAGAAACTATTTATTCATGGAACGCGGTGCCGGAAGTGGGACTCGGTCACAAATAATTCAAGTCCCGTCGGACTTGATTTTTCGCGACCCCGGCTCGCAGCCTCGCCTTCTGGCTCGGAACCTGCTCCGCCTTTCGAGTCCCACTTCCGGCTACAAAAATACAAAAAAGCAGGGACATGCCCTGCTTTTTTATTTTTGTGACTCTATACAACCACGCTCGAACCTTTTTCATCAATCCATAACGTGCGCTCCGCGCGCGCTGTGGCTTTGTACCGAATCGCACGATTCGATTCTGTGCCCGCCCCCGCCCCGCCGTCTCCATTTCTCATCTCTTTTCGCGGGGTTTTTTGAAAATTGAATGGGCGGCGGGGCGGGGGCAA
>JBKJSQ010000156.1:0-4450 GCA_046594495.1 Minisyncoccia bacterium
CAAATGCTATAATGGACCGTACTGGGTTCGTTTAATTAAAGTAGACTCGAATAACTATTTCTGTATGAAAAATGGAATGTGGATCGTAATTGCGCTCATTATTGTGGGCGGCGGATACTGGTTGTTTACCTCCTCAGATGATGACCGTATGAACAATACCAATACGGTGGTAAACGAAGGTGCTGGATCACCAGCACCGGGCGCCGAATCACCAGCACCAAGTGCATCAGGTGCGGCAGGTACTGTTTTGGAAGGATCAGGCGAAGTAATGGCTCCGGGTGTTGGTGGTGATACGACGCAGCCGGTTGCAGCGGTACCTATGACAGTGGAAGTTTCGTATAACGGAACAGAATACACCCCGAAGGATGTCACTATCAAAAAGGGCGGCACTGTAACATGGAAGAACACAAGCTCAGGAAATATGTGGGTCGCGTCGGCTCAGCACCCAACTCACACTGTGTATAGCGGCACTTCGCGCTCAGAGCATTGTGCATCGAGCTATACGGGTGCCAAGCCGTTTGACCAGTGCAAACCCGAAAAAACAAGCTACACATTTACGTTCGACAAACCCGGGAAGCACGGGTACCACGATCACGTCAATGCGTCTGCGTGGGGTACGGTTACCGTAACAGAATAAACACATGACACGCGACTCGTTCGCAGATTGGGTACTACGTCTTGGCCTTGCCTTTGCATTTCTCTATCCGCCTCTCAATGCACTGGGTGATCCGAACGCATGGATAGGCTATTTTCCTCAATTTACGAGGGGGATTATAGACGACACGCTTCTGCTTCATGTCTTCGGAGTCGTGGAAGTGATTATTGCGGCGTGGATTCTATGGGGTAAATACGTATTCTGGCCTGCAGCTGCTGCGTCAGCCATGCTTGTAGGAATCGTGGTGTTTAACCCGTCGGAATTTCAGGTCATATTCCGCGACCTATCTATAGCGTCTATTGCGCTGTACCTGGCCATTCGACACTTTCCATCGCGAGCGTAAAAGGACTTTACGCTAAAAAAGCCTCCGTTTTGGAGGCCTTTTTAGTGTGACGTTGAAATTCCTTTGTGAACGAACATGTAGATGTCTTCGAGTGCCTTCACGGCGTCGCCAGCTGCGATGTTGTTTTGGTGATAGACACCGTCAGTAATATCTCCTGCGGCCCATACGCGCGGATGAGAGGTGCGTTGTGTACGCGGGTCAACTTTGATTTGTTTAATCTCGTTCATGTCCAGGCTGTTGCCTACCCATCCGGAATTCGGGATAAGCCCGATTTCGACGAAAATGCCGGCAACATGAAGGGTCGTCTCTGCGCCCGCAGCATCGGTGTACTTGAGGCCATTTACAAAGCCTTCACCGATGACAGCGCTCGGCGCGACATTCGTGAGTATTTTAAAATTTGGTTTTGATTTCGCTGCTGCAACAGTAATTTCGTCGGCTCGGAAATTTTCGGTGCGATTGAGGAGCGTGACGCTCTTGCAGTACGCAAGCAGCTGCAGTGCTGTTTCAAATGCGGCGTTGCCGCCACCGATGACCGCGACATCCATGTCTCCAAAAAGAGGTCCGTCGCACGAAGCGCAGTAGGTGAGACCCTTGTTATCAAACTCAGCAGCGCCGGGAACATCGAGCTTGCGGCGATTCGCACCCGATGCGACAAGGAGAGACTTTGCCGAATAGACTGTGCCGTTGTCGAGCGTAATGTCGACATGGTCATCAAATGTTTTAAGAGCTATTGCGAGCGCCGGCGAGACGACTTCCAAAAAATCTCCCTTGTACGTCTCAACATGTTTCTTGAGCGCGTCTGCGAGTTCAGCACCGTGAATTGCAGGAGTGCCAACCCAGTTCTGGATTTCTGTTGAGACAACGCTCTGTCCGCCCCATTCGGATGTTATTTGAACGGTCCTCAGTTGCTTTCGTGCTGCGTAAATTGCGGCTGAGGCACCAGCTGGGCCACCGCCAATGATAATGAGATCGTACATGAGTAGTAAGTAGTAAGTAGTTAGTAGTGGGTAGAAAGTAATTAGAAATGCAGGATAGAAGAGTATTCTACTACAAACTACTTACTATTTTCTACTTTCTATTCCTACTTTCGGCGCAGGAAGGACGGGAGTCCGCCCCAGCTGTCATCCTCGTCAGAAGGTGGAGTTTCAACTGAGGTGTCCTGCACGCGCACATCGGCCTTCTGCTCTGTACGCATTTGTGCCTTTTCGCTTGCAAGCGCATCAATGATTTTCTTCGGTTCAGGGCGAGGAATGGTCTGCACCGGTGGTACGTCTGAGTCTTTTCCTCGAGATGGTATAACACGGGTCGCAAATGTTGCACCTGCCGGTCGTGGTGCTTGTTCAGGGAAGCCGGTTGCGATAACGGTAACGCGCACCTGTCCTTTCTTGAGAGATTCGTCGGTTATAGCGCCAAAGATAACCTTAGCTTCCGGATCGATTGCTTCGGTGATGACGTTTGCAGCATCTTGTACTTCGAGCATGCCCAAGTCGTCGCCACCTGCGATTGAAAAGAGTACGCCCTTTGCTCCGGTGATTGAAACCTCGAGGAGCGGAGAATTAATTGCAGCACGTGCTGCATTTTCTGCACGCTTCTCGCCGATAGCGGTACCAATACCCATGAGCGCACTGCCAGCGTTTGCCATGATGGCGCGCACGTCGGCGAAGTCGACGTTGATGATTCCGGTCTGCGTGATGAGGTCGGAGATTCCTTCAACTGCCTGCTTCAGTATGTCGTCGCACATTGCAAAGGCATTCTTGATGCCGGTTTCGCGCGAGACGATAGCGAGGAGTTTGTCGTTGGGGATGATGATGGTTGCATCGACCGCTTTGCGGAGTTCGTTGAGGCCGGCTTCTGCAAGACGAATGCGCTGTTGGCCTTCGAATGCAAACGGTCGTGTAACGACGCCGATGGTGAGTGCGCCGAGTTCGCGTGCGATTTTTGCAACAACTGGTGCCGCGCCGGTACCCGTACCGCCGCCCATGCCGCAGGTAACGAACACCATGTCGGATCCTTTGATTGCATCCTGAATCTCTTCGCGTGTTTCTTCAGCTGCCTGCTTACCCATGTCTGGGTTCATGCCGGTGCCGAGTCCGCGGGTGAGGGTCTTTCCGATGTGGATTTTGTGCTTGGCCTTTGACTTGTGGAGGTCTTGCGCGTCTGTGTTGACCGCAATAAAGTCCACTCCCTGGACTCCTGAGGAGACCATGTGGTTGACCGTATTTCCTCCCGATCCTCCGACGCCAATAACTCGAATTCGTGCGAATGATTCTACTTCGGGCTTCACTTGCTTGGACATAGTTGGCACATCATAGCATTTTGGAGCAAAGGGCAACGTTGACTCCCGATACCATCCGTGTCTGAATCGCATCTAAAAAACGCCGCATTTAAGCGGCGTTTACGCTCCGTGAAGAGTTTATAATTAAGGTAAGAGAGATCGGAAGCTTGATTTGACTGAATTCCACGCAGCAGAAAGTACATCGGCAAGTGTGGAGCCTTTATCTGATGAATCTTCAGCAAATGCCCAGCGGCACAGTCCGTATGCAACCGCCCATGTGGCATCGGTGGATGCAGTGCGTGCAACATTCGCCATCTGGCCGATCTGCGACGGGAGCTTTAGTACGGCTTTTGCAATTTCCGCCGCAGAGGACGATCCTGAACCACCGCCGGTGATTACAATTCCTGCAGGCAAAAGTTTCTGGCGATTGATCGTCTTCAAATGCGCATTGATTAGTGTGAACATGTCTTTCAGTCGCGCAGTCACAATGGTGTCAGATTTCTTTTGCGGAATGTCTGCACCTGTTACTCCACCGCGTTTGAGCTGTTCCGCCTCAGAGAGCGGAATTTGAAAATTGAGCGCTATCATATTCGTAATATCGCCAGAGCCAACCGGAAATACTTTCAAAGAAATCGGCGTGTCGTTGTCGAAGATGATAATTGACAATGTTTCTGAGCCGATGTTGGCTAAGCACACACCTGCCATTTTTTGCGCCTTTGTGAGCGATACGAGCGACGCTGCGAGCGGAGATGCCATAACGCTCTCAACTTCCACTCCTGCGGCTTCCACAGCCTCTATGAGGTCGTCGTGGTGCTGGGATAGGAGGGTAATAAGGAGCGTATCGATGGAAAGCTTGGTTCCTTGTAGATTTGCCGGCTTTCCGAACACCTTGTTGCCGTCAACGCGGTATTCCAGCGGGATGGTGTGAATGACTACGCGATTCACAAGCTTTGGCGTGGCGCGCTTTTCGCTGTCCTGCATTGCGCGCTCGATATCACGCTCGGTCACGACGCCTCCGGATTGCGTGAGCGTTACGTCGCCGGTAGAGCGAATGTCGTCGAGTCCTACGCCGCCAAGGGCGAGGCGTGCGCTTTTGACGGTAACCTTTGCTGCGGTTTGTGCGCGCATGAGCGCTTCACGAATAGAGCGGGTGGCTTCATTTTTATCAACGATGTAC
>JBKJSQ010000036.1:0-3897 GCA_046594495.1 Minisyncoccia bacterium
CTTACAGTGCTGACATCCTTGCTCACGCGAGCTTTGGCGATCTCCTGATCTTTGCGACAGCGCCGATTCTAATGTACATGCTGATCATCATGATTAAAACCGCTTTCGTCTGATACCGAGAGCGGTTTTTCTTTTGAGACAGTCTGTGGCACAGTTGCATCCGGCATCATTAGGAGGATCAGATGAGTGAACACCCTCTCCCGAAACAATCACTGGATTGGAAAGACGTCGTATCGCAAATCGCGGTATTTGCAGGCGCGGCGGCCGTAGTAGGCGTAAACTCCGGAGCAGCGTGGGGACCACTTGTGGGATTGGCGACACAGCCGTTCTGGTTTTATACGACATGGAAACACCGTCAGTGGGGCGTGCTTGCCGCTAGCGTGATCTATGCAGTTGGCTGGTCTATCGGCTCCTACAAGTATTTTTATGGAACGTAAACGATTGAGCGCCGTATGGTACGGCGCTCAAAGATTTTATTATCCATGTATTGCGACTATAATCGGAAAATGGATCGAGAAAAGACAAATTTCTGGTGGAAGTCAGCGAAAATTTATGAACTCTATATCGACAAATTCGCAAAAGATTTAAACGGTCTCAAAGCGCAACTTCCCTATTTTGAATCGCTCGGCATTAATACACTGCATTTGCTGCCACACTACGCATCGCCCATGGTGGATGACGGGTACGATATTTCTGATTACCGTAAGGTGCGTCCTGAGCTCGGCACAATAGAAGAATTCGGGGCAATGGTGCGCGAAGCGCACTCGCGCGGTATCCGTATCATTACCGACCTCGTGCTCAACCACACGTCAGACCAGCATCCGTGGTTTATCGAGGCACGAAGTTCCAAGGATAATCCGAAGCGAGACTTCTATCTCTGGAGCGAAACAGGCACTGAATTCGAGCTCTCACTACCCGCAATGCCCGATGTAAATGACTCGATCTGGAGCCCCAATGAACAGACAGGAGACTTTTATTACACAAAATTCTACGCGCAGCAACCTGATTTGAACTGGGACAACGAATACGTATTCGAAGAAATGTATAGCGTGATGAAATTTTGGGCAGAACTCGGCGTTGACGGATTCCGGCTCGACGCGGCACCGCACCTGATAAAGCGCGAAGGTACCAATTGTCGTTCGCTACCCGAAACGCACGCCGTACTCAAGCGCCTGCGCGCACGACTGGAGGCAGAGCATCCTTTGGTAATACTACTCGCCGAAGCGCACGAAAGTATTGAGGATACAAAAAAATTCTTTGGCGATGGTGACGAATGCCACATGGCGTACCACTTCAATCTCATGGAACAGATGTGGCTCGCTCTTCAGAAAAAAGAAATGCTCGAGGTGCAAAACATGGTGGATGCATCCAAGGGAATTCCTGACAATTGTTCGTGGGCCATATTTTTGCGCAACCACGACGAAATTTCGCTTACCACAATTGAACCGGGTATTCGCTCAGCACTCGTGGCGTTCCTCGACCCGGACGGCCTGTTCCACTTCAAAAAACGAGAGGGTGACGCCGCATCGGTGCGCATTGGCAGCGTTTTCCGAGGAGATCGCGAAGGCATGCGCAGAGCATTTAAACTCCTCTATTCGCTCCCCGGCTCACCCATCATGTATTACGGTGATGAGATCGGCATGTCCAACCTGCCGCACGAAGAAGGTATTCAAGACAGTCGCAAATACGTGCGTGGACAATTCGACTGGTCGCTCGCAGAAAAGCAGATGGCCGACCCTTCCTCGCTCTGGCACGAAGTAGCTACGCTCATCAAAGGAATGCCCGCGATACCAACGCAAAGCGTGCCACTTTAAAAGACTCCCCCAATGTCAAGGTGTCACCTTGCCATTTGTTTGACCACAAACTCACGCCGTTGTATTGTCTCGCTCGGAGGTGAGCCATGAGAATAATGCATCTACATGACTTAAGTCTCGGCAGTCGGCGAGTTCCCGCCTGCAACGAGGTAAGCGATAATATTGCAACCGGCGACAAGTTCGACAAGTTCGACAAGGCGAAGCCTGAAGAGGTGTGCACGCAATGCGTTGTGGAACGCGCATATGAACTCATCTGGGAACGCACGTGTGTTGTATGCGGTCAATTGTTCTCCAATCTCGAGACGGCACACGAGCATCGTCAGACGCATTACCTAAAGACAGCGTCGTATCGCAAGGAACCAGTTGCCTTCGTACTCAACACGCAAAACTACTACGACGACTCGTATCGTAAAGCTCGCTCACTGGCACGAGCCTTTACTGAGCTGAAAGTGTTTCATTCCCGCCTCTCTTTCGAGACCGTGCCGTCTCGCATGGAGCTCACGAAAGAAGGTCAGAACGGTGTGATGCTTGGCGAGGCACACATTGTCGACTACCTATTCATTCAGAAATAGTCGATTGAACCTATCAAAAAAGCCGCGGCTTGTCCGCGGCTTTTTCTTTTTTCGGAGGGTTTGTTTTAGCCTACAAACGTGAGGGCCTTGCCGCCCTTCCCTGCACGGCCAGTTCGGCCGATGCGGTGAACGTAATCGTCGTACGTTGTTGGCTGATCGTAGTTGATGACATGCGTAACATCCTGCACGTCGATGCCGCGAGCGGCAACGTCGGTTGCAACAAGAATATTAACGCGACCCTTCTTAAACGCATCAAGTGCCCGTTCGCGCTTGCCCTGCGTTTTATTGCCGTGAATCGATTCAGCTTTGAAGCCGCGATCGGTAAGTATGTTCGACAATTTTTCTACACCGTGCTTTGTGCGTCCGAATATAAGGACGCGGCTGAATTCCGGTTGCGAGAGTAAATCATGGAGCACATCGAGTTTGTCTTTGCCGTTGGTACGAACAACGTCCTGATCAACAGACGATGCAGTGTCTCGAGTTTTGACCGAGATCTGTACCGGCTTATTGAGAAAGTCGCCCACGAGTCGTTCGATTTCGCGAGAAAGCGTTGCGGTGAAGAAGAGCGTATGACGCTGTTTCGGCATATGCGCAAGAATGAATCGCATATCGTCGATGAATCCCATGTCGAGCATACGATCTGCCTCGTCCAATACCACCGTAGTGAAATCGGAGAGATCGAGCGCGCGCTGACTCATAAGATCCTTGAGTCGTCCCGGCGTGCCGATGACGAAGTTTGGCTTACGACGGAGTGTCTGAATTTGCTTGTTGATGTTTGCACCACCGACGCAGGTAACTGCGCCAATGCGCATGAATTCTGCGAAGCCCCAGAACTCCTCTTCGATCTGAGTCGCAAGTTCACGAGTTGGCACCATAATGAGCACCTTTTGTGAGCGGTCATTGAGCACCTTGTTGATGAGCGGAATAAGAAACGCCGCCGTTTTACCGGTGCCGGTGTTTGCTACTCCAATAACATCCTCGCCCAAGAGTACGTGCGGAATTGCACGGTCCTGAATTGGGGTTGGCG
The DNA here is from genome assembly GCA_046594495.1 of Minisyncoccia bacterium. GTDB lineage: Bacteria > Patescibacteriota > Minisyncoccia > Phycocordibacterales > UBA2100 > UBA10103. The sequence goes on from JBKJSQ010000036.1 coordinate 3,414, forward strand.
TTACATAGCCCTTTTTGACGATGTTCTTTTTCAATTCCTCAGCAACATTGAAGTCGATGAAATTATGCTGGGGTACGAATACCTCTTGGATTTCAGTGACGGTTGCCTTGTTGATGAATCGAGCCGGATCGATGTACTGGCCCATTTGCCGCGGTGCGCGGCTCTTTGGATAGTTCGCGCGACCGCCCGAAGAGCGACCGCCGAATCGGGAACGCGAAGCGCCTCCACCCGAGCGTTGATATTGCTTATACATGTAGTGTGGCCGCAATGCGGCTCTTAAGTCTAATCCGACGGCCTCTGGAGTCTCACTCCGCCTATTAAGTCACTATTGCGACTTGTGGAGGGGTCTCGAGAGCCATCTCAAGACAAAAGAATACGAGAACGTTGGTATATGAAGATTAACATGTTGTGGTAGTATTGTCAACGCATCACACAAATGGGCAGATGGCGGAATTGGTATACGCACTAGCCTTAGGAGCTAGCT
>JBKJSQ010000073.1:0-14178 GCA_046594495.1 Minisyncoccia bacterium
CCTTCCTCGAGTCCAAAGATCTCACATTTCTCTTTCGTGACCCAGCGATCCCAATAAATTGCCGGCATGTCGTACTTCTTGAGGTCTTCGAGCGTGTGGGCACCATGGAGAAATCCAATATGTTCGCCGAGCGCACCGGGGAAAATTCGCGTGAGGTCGCGCTCGGTGATGAGCGGAAAGCCATTGTCCATCGAATAGCGAATCTGATGCCCAACAATCGAGCGGGCGCCGATGCCATGAATAGGCATCATGTCGCGCCCTTCGTGCATGATGCGCTTCAGGAGGTCGCGGTATTGCGTATCGGGTGTTCGCTCTCTAACCGGTTTCATTGCGCCATCATAGCGCACATATATGCGGGTGGTAGAATCTTCCGCATGGAACTGAAAATCCGCCGTTTTGACAAGTCGATCCCCCTCCCCGAATACAAAACCAAGGGCGCCGCGGCCATGGATCTTTCCCCGCGCATCGACATGACAATTCAACCCAACGAAACAATTGCGGTACCACTAAACGTAGCAATTGAACCGCCACACGGTCATTTTGTACTCATGGCGGGTCGTAGCTCCCTCTACAAGCGTGGACTCATAATGGCAAACGGCATCGGCGTAATTGACGAGGATTACGCCGGAAATACCGACGAGTATCTGGCAATTCTGCGCAATGTGTCGGACACTCCTGTGGAAATCAAGAAGGGCGAGCGCATTGTGCAGATCATTGTGCTTCCCTATAACCAAGTAACCCTCCGCGAAGTCGAGGCGCTCGAGGGACCGAGCCGCGGCGGTGTCGGTTCTACAGGTATATAATACGGCTCTATGGTCTAAGTCGCTCACACACCGATTACTCTACTTAGACAAACTCTATGAGCGATTACGAATACATCAAAAAACAAGACGCCGAAATATACGCAACAATCGAAGGCGAAGAGGAGCGCGAGCGCGAAGGGCTCGAGCTCATCCCATCGGAGAATTACGTATCGAAGGCAGTACGCGAAGCGAACGCTTCCATCCTTACAAATAAGTATTCCGAGGGCTATCCCGGCCGCCGCTACTACGGTGGGCAAACGTTTACTGATGCGGTTGAAAACATCGCGATTGATCGCGCAAAGAAACTATTCAACGCGGGCTTTGCCAATGTGCAAACACTCGGCGGGGCAAACGCCAACATAGCGATGTATTTTGCACTCCTCGAACCGGGCGACACGGTGCTTGGCATGGATCTTTCACATGGCGGGCACCTCACGCATGGTCATCCGGTTACGTACCTCACCAAGATCTTCCGCTTCGTTCGCTACAAGATGAAAGACGCGGAGACCGGCGAAATAGATTACGACGCAATGCGCGAGGTTGCCCGCGCCGAGAAACCCAAGATTGTGCTTGCCGGATTCTCTGCATATCCACGAGAACTCGACTATGCGAAATTCGTCGATATTGCACGCGAAGTTGGAGCGTATGCTGTCATGGACATTGCACACATCGCAGGGCTCATCGCGGGCAAGGCCGTGAAAAGCCCTTTTGATTTCGGATTCGATGTCATGACTTCAACGACGCACAAAACACTGAGAGGTCCTCGCGGCGGTCTCATCCTCACGCGAGAGAATGAGGAGATTGCCAAGAAAATTGACAAAGCAGTGTTCCCCGGTTTGCAGGGCGGCCCGCATATGAACAACATCGCTGCTAAGGCAGTCGCCTTCGGTGAAGCACTTTCACCCTCCTTTGCTACCTACGCAACGCAAGTTTTAAAGAACGCAAAAGCAATGGAGTCGGTATTTAAAGCGGCAGGTATTCGCATGATCACGGGCGGAACAAGTAATCACCTCATTCTTGCTGATGTGTTTGGCTCACTCGCGCTTGGTGGGAAAGACGCTGAAGCATTGCTCGACCGCGTAGGCATCACACTCAACAAAAATTCCATAGCCGATGATCCTCGTGGCCCCATGGACCCGTCGGGTATCCGGTTCGGTACACCCGCTATTACCACCCGCAAGTTCACCGAGAAGGAATGCGCCCGTGTAGCGGAGCTCATGATAGAGGCTATGAAAAACAAAGATAACTCCGCAAAGCTCGACGCCATCCGCGAAGAAATCCGCACGCTGTGCAAGGCATTCCCCGTTCCCGATTCGTTCGTATAAAAAATCCCCGCCACATGGCGGGGATCCGGACGGATGATCTGATTGATAGCTAGAATTAATCCTGCTTTTTGCTTTCGGCGAGCGTCGGCAACTTGTCGTGTGCGACTAGTTTCTCTTTCTCGACATAGAGGAACCAAAAGAACACGTTACGCCCGCTACCTTCGCTGGCCACTCGAACCACCTGCAGAATCTCGAAGCGATCAGCGGTCTCCTGACTTCTGAACCACTTTGAGAAGTATTCACGAAGCGTGTATCCACTGCCGTGAGAGACCACATCGATACCCATATGACGGACATCGAGGGGATCCTTGATCCGCTCTGCCGCGCGCGGCGCGAGATACAACACGTCCGGATTCGCGGGACCGTGGGATGAACCCCCGGCAAACGCAGCACCGGCAACTGCCCCAAGCAGAAATCCGGTCTGTGCCCGCGCGACACCTGTCGAACCAAACGAAAGAGCGAGTGCAATAACCGCGCCAAAGAGCATGTACATGGATTCCCTCCTGTTTGCGAAGACCACAACTATGCCCCGTTACAACGAGCGTGTCAATCGTGAAAATTTCGAAGCCTGAAAACCGTCAAAGCCTGGCTCGCCAAGTACACGAAGCGATTTCCCATACCGCACACCACATAATTTGACAGTACCTCATATTAGTAGTATACAATTCTCCAGTCAACTGAACGGAGGACATCCAATGCGTAGTTGCCTCGTAATCAATGAGCCGACGGTTTTTCGTAGGATCATCACTAGCATCCTCGAAAAGGAGGGTTACTCGGTGGCCCACGCCGACGACGCGGCAAAAGGCGTCGACATGTGCATTGAAACGAACTGGGATCTCGTGATTGTGGACGCTGCTCTCCCAACCGAAGGCAGCCTCTCCACCGTGAGTCGGATCCGATATCTCGAACACGGATTCGCGCCGAAGATCATCCTGATCACGCCTGACCGCGACGTTGCGACCATCGCGCGCGCACTGCACGACGGCGCCAACGAGTACCTATGCAGACCGTTCGACACCCACGATGTACGCGACAAGCTCACGGAAGTGGGATTGCGCGTGTGACGAGATGCACATTCCGACAACCGGCGCCACAATTGGCGCCGGTTTTGTATTGGAATATACACGGTATACCCCGTGAGATAATAATTCGCTTTCGTGAGCAAGCTGAGTTATCAAAAAGTTCGAATTCCATGCGCATTCGGAACTGATATCTCATGGGGTATACTGCTCCGAACATGTTAACGCTCGCACTTTTGCCGTTTATTGAGGTTATCGGGTATCCGGGGCTATTCCTTATAATCTTCGCAGAAAGCGGCACTATAGTGGGATTCTGGCTACCTGGGGCATCGCTTTTGTTTACTGCGGGCCTCCTTGCATCCAAGGGCATATTTAATCCGTGGATTCTCATCCCCACAGTTACCGCGGCCGCAATTTTGGGCGACAACGCCGGCTATTGGTTCGGCAATAAAATAGGCATCAAGCTCTTCACCCGACCGGATTCAAAATTCTTCCATCAGGAACACTTGCGCCGCACCCAACACTTTTATGAAAAGTACGGATCCAAAACGATCGTGCTCGCACGATTCGTACCCATCGTTCGCACCTTTGCACCGATCGTCGCAGGCATCGCAAGCATGAACTATAAAAAGTTTATGATCTACAACCTCGTTGGCGCATTCGCTTGGGCAACAGGAGTAACATCTGCAGGCTACTTTTTGGGACAACGCTTCCCCATCATTCAGGATTACATAACCTACATCGTACTCGGCATCATTTTTCTCACGATGATCCCGATATTTTGGGAAACGTACAAAGCCAATCGCGATGGCGATTTCGGCCCCACAGCGGATACCAATAAACCCACCGAAACGGAGAATACGTAGGGCTCTCCTGTATTTCCCACCCAACCCCCAAGCGTAAACGAAATAAACCCAAGTATTTGGGGGCTTCGCAAGCGCGGCGGCGCGAGACCGAGCGAGTTTTCAGCAGAAAACTACGCGTACCCCAAATGCATGGGTTTATGTAGTTCGTTGACGCAACAACTCCATCCCCCCATGCAACCCTCCCACATCTCCAAGCGCCGAGTGAACGATCTCGGGCACAACCGGGAATTTTTTCATGATGGCTCGCACGTGTTTCTCGACACTTTGCGCTTTTATGCCTACGTCGTTAAACATAGAGCCGCCGAGTACTACACGATTCGGCGACCAATGCACTATCGTGTTATGCACCCCATATGCCAGTATTTCCGCGAGCTCTTCCCACACCGGATTGTCGGCTCCCAATTCCCGCGGCTTCACCCCGAAGGCCTTCTGAACCGCCGTACCCGACACCATGTCTTCGAGCGTGAGTCGCGGCTCTTCTATCGACATAAACTGTCCGCCGATCTCAAACCCTTCGGCAGACCGGTCGATTTTCTGATCGACGATTCGGACGCCATTAACACCTGTCGAAACAGTAATGTACGCGACGATTGACGCTGACGCACCCGCGCCAGCCACTGCTTCTCCCAGACCCACAAGCGCCACATCGTTCTCGAGATGTACGTGCGTGCCGAGGAAGTTCTCCATGTCATCCGCGAGCGGCCGGCCATCCCAGTGGAGATGCGGTGTCTTGAACACACTTCGCTTGTCGGCCGAGAGCGGCCCTGCAATACCGACTGCAATACCGTCTATGTGTGCGCCTGCGCCTGCAAGCTCGCTGGCTGTGTCGCGAAACAATTCTATTCCGATGGCATACTCCTGCGGCGTGTCCAAAATAATCGGTGTCGAAAAGGATTTCAAATCATCGCTTTTTGCGATCCGCATTTTTGTCCCACCGATGTCAGCAACGATATACATACAATAGCGAGCGCTAACCGATTCGTTTTTTAAAATCCTCCACAAGCGGCACCTGTTCATCCGGCACACCGTAATAAGCCGCGAGGTACAATGAGACCCAGTCTGCAAGCACAGCCCCCGCAAATATTTTTGCTAGGCCATCGCCGGAAAGGGTGACAGTGGACACACCGATCGATTTCTCTCGCAAAATATCGCTCACTGCCCGCATACGTACTACATTGCGCGGATGATCCGCGGAGTCAGATAGCATAATGGCATGGAGGCGCTCCGTCATGGGTAGCGTACTCTCGGCCACATCGTACCCGCACAATTCGTTGTGACACATTTCTGGAAAGGAATTGTAGAATGCCGGAATTTTTCCTGACTCATTGAGTTTTATTTTCCAGATGAACGAAAGCGGCATATTCGCGCTTGATGCATAAATCACTGGAATTTTGCCGCGGATCGCCTCGGCAAGCCGCATTCCCTCTTCGCGACCAGCCGCTGCATCAATACTCTGCCCTGCGGTTCTTACTGCCTGCTCCATCACATCCGACATCATGAGCTTAGCAATGCCGAGCATCGAGACTCCAATCGCAACACGCGGCTGCATGTGCATATCAGGCACTACGATGTGAGGAAGCGCGTGTTCGCGCACAAAGTCTATAAGCTTTCCGCCGCGTGATATCGCCGCGATAGAATATCCTTTTTCCAATGCAACACGGCCGGCATCCAACACCTCTTCGGTGTCTCCCGAATACGAACTCAATATAATGAGCGCCTCTTTGAGCACGTCTTCACTCAAGTCCGGCAAACCATAATCACGATGTATAAAAATATTCTGCCCACCCACGTAGCGCTTCAGCATCCACGGGCCAAGGTGCGAGCCTCCCATACCCACAATGACCACGTTCTTATGCGCCTGCAATGCTGCCTGATTTTGTATTTCAGGCTGCCAATCAAACTGTTCCCGAAACCTCAGAATACTGTATTCGAGTGCCATATGGTCCAATTGTATCAGCTCGAGCGGCTTAATTCTGCCGCTTTAGCGAGGTATTGGAGCACTGCTGTTACATACGATGCGTGGGCCCACGTGAGTGGTGTAGCCCCTATTTGAAGCCCTGTATCCGGGTGCATTTGCTCGGAAAGCACTCCGCTCGGCTGCGCATGCTTTACCACCCACGAGAATATGTCGCGAACGCGGGCTAGGTCGTGCTCGTTCTTTGCGCACGCAATGAGGTACTCACCGTAAAAGAGCGTCGTGATGACCCAGGGATTCCCTGGCGCCGTGTTTACCACTTGGTAGTAATCGTCATTGGTAAATCGAGCGATGCCGCCAGCATGAATTCCCTGCGAGAGGATGCGTACTGTAGATTCAAATGCGCGTTCGAGCCGTGGGTCATCCACCGGTAGCACCCCGAAACTAAAGATACCGTACGCACTCGATATATCTACAGTGCGATCAAAGGTGGCACCGTCCTTTGTGCGCACCATCATATTTACGAACAGCCCCGTCTTTTCATCCCACAAATGTTTCAAGATCGCTTCGCGAATTTCTTCCGCCGCCTTCTCATACATTTCGGCATTGCTGTCGCGCCCAAGAATTTTTGAAAGTTCGTGTGCAGCTTTAAGTGCACCAAATACGGTGGAGCTCGTGTAGGTAGATATTCCGCGCTTACGCTCCCACAAATCGTACGACGCGTCCGGCAAGCCAGTCGCTTCATCGCGATACCGCACCAGAAAGTTCGCCGCCTTTTCGACCAGTGGCGTATACATTGCCTCGAGGAATTCGAGGTCTTTACTCTGCATATAATGCTCATACATCGCCCATATGACGAGCGCGGTCTCATCTTCCTGAATCGGCAATTGCACTTGGCCGTCCTTCAGCCACGGATGCCACGAAGAGCCAAGCGAGAGGTCCGGCAGATATTTATGCATGAGGTAGCCTTTCTCATGAATTACATCCCGACAAAATTCAAAAAAGCGTCGCGAAATATGGGTATCGCCCGCCATATCGAGCGCGTGCGCTACATATGCTGAGTCCCGTGGCCACATATATGAATACGTGTCGAGTCCATATTGCAACATATCAGAATCGAGCGATGCAATAATCGCGCCGTCTTTGTCGACGTGAGCCCGCATAAACATGAGCGAGCGCTTAAACAGCGTAATATGTTCTGGTGTGAGGTCTTGGAAATCCCATTGGTATGCGTTTACCCACGCATGCCAGAAGTTGGTAGCCTCTTTAATGAGCTTTTCCGGTGTCTTCTTCTCGATGTGATCATGCAGTTCATGCGCTTCACGAATTGATTTAGCAGCGGAGAGCGTGTAGTACACGGTGCGAGATTGCCCCGGTGCATACGACGCATACAAGCCCATCACCGAATCCGCCGGACCGTGCTCGATAGGATTTTTGGTGAGCACACCATCGTCGGCATCGCGGTGAGAGCCCTCTTTGCCTTGAAAGTTTGCGCGCCCCATTACGTAATCTTCAAATCGCTCACCATCTATAGTGCCGCTCATAATAAACACGCGGTGCCCCTTGTAGTGGATGATGGTGTGCGTAGTGGGATCGAAATATGCAGTGTCAGACCCGTGCGACTTATAGATTTCGAATTGATGCGCAAAGTACATTTTTATAACGCGATTTTGATCACCCTTATTCGTAACCGAGGCGCGGCGAATCAGAATTGGCTTTTCGTGATGCACGATGTCTTTGAGCTGTATTTCCACACGCAGATCCGGATGCCATGCGGCAGTTACTCCGGCCAGCGAATCGGTTTCGGAGTTTACGCGAATTTCCCATCGCTCGTCATCGCCAAAGTACGAAATGACGCCGTCGACCCAAATGCCAACGCGATGAATATAATGGCCCCGCACGTGATCTTCGAGCCCCACGTGTGGATAATAGATATCGCGAATGAGCGCGTTGTGATCAAACGCGATACAAAGTTCTCCATTCGATAAGATCATTGATCTCGACATATGCATTGGTGGCCGACTCTCGCCGGCAGCGTACCTATAGTCTACTTCTGAACCTTCTGAATACGGAGGCGAAGATCAGACAGCGCGTTCATATAGGCAATGTATGCGTCGTAGGGCGATTCGTACGGTGAGAAGTACGCGTGCACATCGCCGTCTGCCGACCACTTGGTGCACATGTAGTAGAAGTGGTCGGAAGTCTGCAGCTTACGCCAGTCTTCGATCATGCGACCGTCATTAGCCGAGAGCACCTCATTTTCGAGCGAATATACCGCTTCAATTGCTGCGCGCTGCATTGGATTGCCGACCCACGCAGTCAAATCGCGATCAGTGTCTGCCCACGTAACGATATTAGGCATGTCGATCTCATCGCGCGGCTCATACTGCTGAATCACTTGTGAGGGTGTGTGGAATCCTATTTCGCCGCTCTTATACACTTCCTCGGGTAGTTTATCGAGAAACCCAAAGATGCCGGAATCCTCCCACTGATGCTCTCCGAATGTTTCGTAGTCCATAAACAGGTTAATGGTGTCGCCGTCAGCCGCCTTCACCCACTGGCCAAACTTTTCTGCAGTAAGTGGCCACTCGTTCCACTCACGCGATGAAAATCGGAACGCTACGTCGTCGGAGAGGCGGTAGTTTTTCATTAATAGTCGCGTGGTGTCCGCTCCCTTTGGTGTGTACACGTAATTTGGCGAACGCCAGCCCAAAATAGGATCCCATCCTTCCGAAATGACACCAGCATATCCCTGCCCATTCGCCCACTCGGCGAGGTCGTTGCGATACGAAAGCTCAGTGTTACGAAACACGCGCGGTCGCACGCCGAAATGTTTACGAATGATGTCGCGGTGTTTCGTAACCTGCCGCTCGAACTCTGCGGGAGAGTAGAAAAACGCGAGACTGTGATAATACGTCTCGCCTAACACTTCAGCTCGACCGGTATCCACAATCTTTTTAAACAGATCCAGTGCTTCCGGCGCGTAGCGTTCCAATTGTTCGAGAGCAATGCCAGAAAATGAGAAGCTCACATGGAATTCTGGATGTCGCTCCATCAAGCTAAGCAAAAGCTTCGTAGCTGGGATATATGATTTGTTTGCTACTTTCTCTGCAATACGTCGATTATTTAAACTTGTCTCAGACCGGTCGTTGAAATATTCGGGATCGTTGCCGATATCAAAGACTCTGTATTTCTTTACACGGTACGGCTGATGTACCTGAAAATAAAAGCATACGGACTTCATAGGTATCAGTATTGTAACCTGTAAATCTTCGCGCAACTGCAGCATAAAACTGAACAACGGGGATTACGCTCGCTATGCCATATGTATTCAGAGCCACGTAATTTCTTGCTAGAAATTCCTTCTATCTCGCGCCGTCGCGCTTGCGAACGCTCCGAATACATACGGCAGTCGCTCGCTTCAACTTGACAGACTCGGTGGAGCAAGCGGCGTGTCCTTTTGGGAATTTGAGGACTGACGAGGCCCAAACTAATGCATTTGTCTAGCAAGAAAAAAGCCGATCAACGACGTAGGGCGAGCAAGCACAAGAAATCACTCTTATGCTTCGAGCCGAGGAGTTGATATGCCTACGCAGGCTTATCCAAAAGATATGTCCGCTTGCGGAACAAACACTAATGAACCAATTCCCTCACTATCCCGTCTACTTTCTTGGCGGCATCTGCCCATGTAATTTTGTCGGCTTCATCGCGGGCATATTCGGAGAGTGTTGCGTGGAGGCCGGGATTACCCACAACAGAGAGAATCTTATTTGCCATTTCGTCCACATCCCAGAAATCAATCTTGAGTGCGTGCCGTACTATTTCCGAAACGCCGGACTGCTTTGAAATCATCACCGGCGTGCCGAGCTTCATAGCTTCGAGTGGTGTTATGCCAAATGGTTCCGAAATTGACGGCATAACAAAGAGATCAGCTGATGTATACATTTCGTGACGGTCTCCACCGGACAAGAAGCCCGTAAAGAGTACGTTTTGCGAAATATTAAGCTGCGCCGCAAGTTTCATCATGCCCTCCTCCATGTCGCCCGAGCCGGAGACCACAAACATCACCTTTGGATTGTGCTCAAGAACACGAGCAGCAGCGCGCACAAAGTAATCCGGACCTTTTTGAATCGTTATGCGCCCTAAAAAGAGCACAATTTTGTATCCCGCCTGCTTGAGTGTGCGCATGCGCTTCCACCCTTGTCCGGCAGGCTTTGTACTGTCGTCGATGCCGTTATGCACCACACGAACCTTGTCTGGAGAAATGCCATATTGCTTGATGATAATTTGTCGTGTGAGCTCAGAAACTGCAATGACGCGATCTGCCTCCTCCATGCCCCACTTCTCAACGTTATATACATGCTTGTTTACATTTGGACCACCACAGCGATCAAATTCGGTTGCATGCACATGCACGATGAGCGGCTTGCCGGTTGCGTATTTTGCTTCCACTCCTGCACCAAACGATAACCAATCATGCGCGTAAATTATGTCGAACTCTTCTTCCAAAGCGATTGCCCCTCCCATCATTTTGTATCGCTCAACTTCTTCAAAGAGATCGCGTCCGTAAATTGTTTTTCCCTCCTCCGTGCGTTCACGCACATACGATTTACTTGTCATGTAGGGCTCAAGCACTGAATCAAAACTTCTGAATTTTACATCGGCATTCTCCGCGAAGATCATGCGTGCATGCGGCGAAGAAACTGCGAGTCGGCGCGGCATAACAAACGTAACCTTAAAACCGCGCTCAGAGAGCGATTTAGTGAGTCCTTGGCATGCCACCCCCAAGCCGCCGCTGTTAAACGGAGGAAATTCCCACCCAAACATCAGTATGCGGGGCTTCATAGATTCCACATGTATGGTGTAATCCTACCACCTCAATGACGCGCTATTGGCTCAAGACCTGTGTATTTGTCGATAAGTTGTGTGGTACGCTCTACGCAATGAATTGCCCTAAAGCCGTCATTTTTGACCTCGACGAAACGCTCGCTGTGAGCTTTCAACCACCCACAACTCAGATGCTGGCGCGTCTCACTGCCCTGCAGAAACTCTTCCCTATTGCCATTATGAGCGGCGCTGGCCTCGATCGAATCCAACGCGACGTCATTAATCACCTTCCGGAGCAACCCACGAATCTCATGCTGTTTCCTAACAGCACATCACAGTGCTACCGATTTGAAGATTCTGAATGGAAAGAGGTCTACAGCCACGTACTTTCAGGCGAGGAGCGCATTCTCATCAAATCGGTACTTACGAAAGCACTTGCGGAGCACGATGACCTGAAGAACAACACCGTGTACGGCGAGCAAATCATCGATCGTGAAGCTCAGGTTGCGTTCGCCTGTATTGGCATGGACGCACCAACCGAGGTAAAAGCAACATGGGATCCGACGGCTGAAAAGCGGTTGCGTATTGCCCGATCACTTAAAGATACTCTTGGTGATTTTGATATTTTGATAGGTGGAGCCTCTACCATCGACATCACCCGCAAAGACACCAACAAATCATACGGTGTACGATGGTATGCCGAACACTTACAAATTGCACCGAGCGATATGCTCTACGTGGGTGACGCACTGTACCAAGGCGGCAATGACGAAGTCGTAATTCTTACAGGCATACAAACACGAGGGGTCGCAAATCCCACCGAAACCCCCGCCGTAATTGATGAACTGCTGAGCACCTGCAGCGACCAATACCAAGCCTGAAGCAGAGCATCGCAAGGTCCGACCTTACAGGATTTGACTATACAAGGTCCGACCTTGTTAGAACAGGCACTGCTGGCCTTTCGTAAGGTCCGACCTTACAAAATGCTATAGCGCTTCTCGAAGCTCTATCCATTCGTACATTTCCCGCTTAAAGTCGGCTGGCGATTCAAAATACAGTGGCAAAGACGTTTTATTCAAAATCTTCGATTCCGCCCGTTGCCCATCAAGATAGTCTTGATAGCTTGAGTACTGATACCCCGCAAGGTGCGCCTCCATTTCCAACTTCGACACAGTTCGCTTCTCTCTCCATGTTGAGTCAATAAGTTTTGCCGGATTCAAGTGTATGTATGCGATCAGATACTTAAGATATCTATCACTATCAGCATGTACTGCCTTATACTTCCCTTGAAAAAGCACCCCGCTTCTGTCGTTGCGCTTATTGAAGTACATGGTGTAGCCGGTGATGAGTTTTTGCATAAATTTACTTATGCCGCCATCGACTCGCTGTCGCAGCAGCAGGTGGAAGTGGTTCGGCATTACGCAGTATGCGCATACATCAACAAGTGGCTGGTTACTTTTTTGTGAGAGAACATAGTCGAGCAAGGTCCGACCTTGCAGTTTAGAACCACCATCAAGTCGGACAGACTCTTCTCTGTTGCACGCGTAAAGAAGTGCAACAAATCGCTCGTAGTCGCTTTTTCGAGTAAACACATTTCGCTTTTCTGTTCCACGATTGAATACGTGGTAAAACTCTTCATCGCCAAACTCAACTCGACGCGTCATGAGACAACAGTATCACACGTTGCAAGGTCCGACCTTGCGAAAATACACGGTCGTGAGGGTTGTGTGTATGCTCAAATCGCTGTGATAACTGAGAGTGTGCCAAAGTTCGCAGCGTCGTTTGAGCCGATGTAAAGCGTATTCCCTTCGCAGTCCATTGAGGGTGGCATCGATCCCCCGCTCGTTGGGAGCGGTATGCTCGCATACAACGAAGGGTTGGTAAGGTCTTCAATGGTATATATGAGGAGCTTAGTACTAGTCAGAATAAAAGCGAGCGTGTCGCGAATAATGATCCGTTGTATCGATACGTCTGGCACGAGAACAACAGATCCCACCGCAGTTGCTCCAAGCGAATATGGTCGCTCAGCATCCACCATTACAAATTGTGGCACTGCCACTTTATTACTTGCCGTGCGACCCACAAACAGTGTGTCGCCTACGAGCGCAAGGCTTTTGCCGTTGCCACTATTCGGAAAGGTGCTCGCGAGCGGTGCCACGTAGCCGCTCACGCGGTACGGCGAAGCAGGAGTCTGCACATTTACTACTGTTATCTGTTCCGGATAGGTTGCCGTTAGTCCATGAGCTATGTACGCGTAGTTGCCTCGCACACGAATCGCATTTACTCCGCTACCAATCGAACCGGACGAAGGCCACTTGCCTGTCACAACCGGTATATTGGGATTCTGCACATTTATAATATGCATTTCAGAAGTTCCGGCAGATGCCGATAGCCCGGCGTATACATAGCCATTGTAAAAGCTGATCGAATTTCCCTCTCCTCCTAGAAGGCTTCGAGACGCAACAATGGAAGGAAGCGCTGGATTGGAAACGTCGATGGATTGAAACTGTGCTGCGGTTTTGCTCATGGCGTACGCGTGTCTGGATCCCGGCACTGCATTTTCGGCCACGCGAACCGCAGTAAAACCAAGAGTTGCTGCAAACGTGCCGCTCACCTTACCCACCATCAAAGGTCCGCCGGAAAGTGAAAATACATAGAGCGCCGGATCTGTTCTATAGGCGCGACGATCCGATGAAATATATAAATGTCCCTTAAATGCATCAATGTCACTAATGGAATACGGCCCTGTTGTCGTACCAATGAGCGTAATGTATGAATAGCTCGCAATCTGCGGATGCTCCCAATCCCCCGAAAGTACCGACGAGCAGGTGTCCGGTGCAAATATATTGTCTCTGTTGGTGATGAGTGTGATTAATTCAGTTTCAATATTTCCATACGACGTCGCAAAGGATGAACGGGCACGTACGCGTTTCGTTGTGTAGTCCGTAAGCATATCGACTTCGGTTGTGTCGGTATACGCTCCCGCAACCATCGTATCTGCATTAACCGTATTGAAATCAATATGACCTGTCGCTTGCACGCGCTCCAGCGTTGCGCGGGCTCGCTCGATCAACTCCGAATTGATTTCTCCTCCAGTGAGCGTTTCGGTAACTAAAACCACACTCGATATCGTGATTAGCCCTATCATCATTGCAAACAACAACTCGACCAACGCAAAACCCCTTTGTATACATGAGCGACTTCGCATCTGTTACATGTAATCAGATATATTCATATATACCCCTACCCTCCTGTGGAAAACATATCCCCTTCTATCTAGAACTTCACCCTCATCGACCATATTCCCGCATACACACAACCCTCACGGTCGTGAGAGTTGTGTGTATTCAAAAAAGAGAGGGTGTGGTGGGCGTGGGTGGAGAAAAGGATATTTGGGAAATACATATACAAAAAACCCCGCCG
>JBKJSQ010000008.1:0-2765 GCA_046594495.1 Minisyncoccia bacterium
GCACCTTGCGTGCCGCTTCATCGCGCTCCTTTGTTTGACCCTTCATATCATCGAGCGGAACGAAACCGTAATATTCCGCAACTCGAATCGCATTCTGTAGGAACTCAGCTGTATTTGCGTGTCCTGTGTCTTTCAGCCGTATCATAAAGGGCTCGCTACTCGTTATTGTTTGTAATGGAAGAGTCGTCGTTGTATCGCACCGTACCGGGAAGAATGCTTATTTGATTGAATGGGAAGAGTCGAAGGAATGCGCGGCCCACAATGTCTTCGCGCGGTAGTACTCCCCATGAGCGAGAATCAGCGGAGACGCGGCGATTGTCACCGAGTACAAAATACTGGTCGTCTCCTAATGTAATTGTCATGTCAGTCGGGCCGCCTTGATTGCTCGCTTCCAGATACGGCTCATTGAGCACGAATCCATCGGGGTGTGCGAGGTTGGATATAGTCACAACGCTTCCGGAGAGTGAAACGGTTTCTCCCGGCAGCCCGATGACCCGTTTTATGAGCGCGCGTGAGGTGTCTTGAGGCAAATCGAGCACGATTACATCTCCGCGGGTCGGTTCGTCGAATCCGTAGGTCACGCGATCGATGATGAGATAATGGTAATCATGGAATGTAGGGATCATCGAAGCACCGGATACCACATAGGGCGCCGCAATAAAAAATCGGATGAAAAATGCGAGTGCGAGCGCTACGATTGTATAGACAATGAGTGAGCGGGGAGAGGAATTGTCTTGCAGTACTGCCTGCGGAGCAGTTTGAACGTGCTCTACATCGTTTTGATGTGTCGGATGTGTTTCGTTCATAGCGATACCATCCTCCTTTCGAGTGACATTCTATTAGAACCACATCCAACGGATTTTACCCCGTTAGAAAATGCCGACGTATTGTAAATGATGGTTTCTTGAGTTCCCGCTAACGATCTTGTCTGTGTGACATTCATGTTTTGTTTTCTCACGGGGTGAATGTGCGAGCACTATACTCTCTGAATGCCGTTGACACAAAGTGATTGGCATCGCGCACCGCTGATATTTGTCATTTTTTGAAAAATATTTCAAAAATTTAGAAAGAAAAATATTTCGCACAAAATTATCTCAGAGAATTTTGCAAATGCACAATTTTTTCTGTGGATTACTACATGTGTGACCATATCATCCGCGGTGATATGATGCGCCGCAATGACATGGGTCGTTACAGGCTTGGGAAATCCCGGTCCGGAGTATGAAAACACCCGCCACAACGCAGGTAGGATGGCTGTGGCGCATTTTGCGAAGTATGCGGGTGCCCCTCAGTGGAAAGAGGATAAGAAATCCCAGTCGCTCACGACCGGAGCGACAGTTAAAACCACGCTTTTGGCACTGCAACTCCCGAACACCTTTATGAACAAGTCGGGAGCAGCGGTTTCGAAGCTCGTGAAGAACGTAAAAGCTGCGGAAAAGCTGGTAGTCGTCTACGACGACCTCGATTTGCCAATTGGAAAGATTAAATTGTCATTTGATCGTGGCTCGGGAGGGCATAAAGGAATCGAATCCATTGCGACGACGCTCCGAACGAAGAAATTCACCCGTATCAGGATCGGAATCTCACCCGAGACACCAGGGGGAAAGCTTAAGAAGCCTGAAGGTGACTCGGTAGTTAACGATTTCATATTGAAGAAGTTTAAAGAAAGTGAAATGGCTACTTTAAAGAAGGTATTCAAGCGCGTTGCCGAAGCAATCGACGTGATCGTGTCTGAAGGGCCAATGATCGCGATGAATCACTTTAACTAATATGGAGTGCGTTTTTTGCGAGCAAAAAGACATACAGCTGCGGGTAATAACCGAAAATGAGCACGCAAAGGCGTTTCCGACCAATATCCCAATTACGACCGGTCACACCCTTGTCGTGCCGAAGCGTCATGTACGAACTATTTCGGAACTTTCGACTGAAGAGCGAAGTGCGGTATTTGATCTCGTTGAAGTAATCAAAGGATCGCTCAGGAAATGCTTTCGTGCTGAGGGGTTCAATCACGCCTGGAATGAGAGCTCGATGGCAGGACAGTCTGTGCCCCACTTCCATGTCCACGTCGTTCCGCGCACAACCGGAGATACCGGCGTTCTGCAATATGAGCCACGAGACTTCCTGTATCGCCCGGGTAGTCGTGAGGCATCACCAGAGTCCGAATTGATTGCGGTGGCAGGGCTCATAAAGACTACACTCTAATGGAAAAAGCCCGGTCGCGAGAGCGAGCGGACTTTTCAGTTTGAACCGTTAATTCAACTTTGAAGGATCAATCTTCACCGACGTGTTCTTGAGGAGAGCCTGATTCTGATCGAGGAGGCTCTTCAGCATGATCTTGATGATCCGTTGAAAGAATAGGTTTGCGATCGCGCACTCCCGCGCACTGATAAAGCAGAAAGCAATCTCGGGATAGATTTTCTTTGCGAGCAGATCGAGCGTTTCGATCGGAGGACGCATGCGGTCGATACGCGCCGCATCAGTGAATTTCGAAAGAAACTCTCGCTCGCGCTGCAGTTCGGCAACAAAGGCGTCATAACCAGGATGGCCTACTCCGGAATGAAGCAGCAAGATACCAAGAGACGCAAAGCGCTCAGAAACGAGTGTGAGCTTACCAAACTCGCTCGCGTGAAGAGTGAAGGTTGCTGGCAACGGCGTATTCATTTAATTATCCCTCGGTAAAGTTAACTGCCGCTACTATGATACGTGTTTATGTATATGTCAAGTATTGCACAATATAAATATAAAAGAGTCCGGCTACATCCGGA
>JBKJSQ010000076.1:0-11148 GCA_046594495.1 Minisyncoccia bacterium
GATTTCTACTTTCTTACCCTTTTCGAGCGCGTAAAAGTCTGCGTGGAGAATCGCACCGGTTACCGGATGGATTTGAATGTCTTTAATGAGGGTATCGAGGTCGTGTCCTGCACCAGAGAGTTTGATGATGGTCGTCTCGCCTGCTGCCTTCCAAAGCGATGCGAGCTTTCGAGCGTTGATCATTATTGGTGTGGCACCCTCTTTTGGACCGTAAAATACGGCAGGGGCAAAACCGCGAGCGCGGAGTTCATCCGTGCTCTCGCTTTCGTCTCGCTTTTCAACTTCCAATGTCATGATCATATCGTCGCGAAGTATACGGAAAAAGGCCCAAAAAGCAACTATGGAGCTCAACCTTCTATTTATTGGCTGCTAAAGAGACGAATCTTACCAACGAGGAACGCTTTCATGTGGGAAACCGCAGGGGATACAAATTTATAGGGAGTTGTCTCATCGGGATTGTTTGTCAGTGACTGTGTGAGGCCTTCGCGGTAGGCGAGGCGCAGCTCAGTATTAATGTGAATGATTGCAACACCAGATTTAATGGCGTTCGTGAACTCCTCATTCTTATTTCCTGAGCCTCCGTGCAATACAAGCGGCTTCCCTACAGCTGCGGCAATTTCTGCAATGCGAGCGATAGAGAGCTTAGGATCGCCACCTTTAACCATGCCATGCACATTCCCGACCGCGGGCGCCAGCATGTCGGCACCGGTCTCATTTATAAACCGGACCGCTTCGTCTGGCTTTGTCATCAGCTCTTCCGTTACCTGCGCACCTTCTGGGAGCGCATCGAGCACCTTGCTGGATGAGCCGATGTAGCCTAGTTCACCTTCAATGATGACATCGCGGCCTGACGCACGAGCGTATGCCACGGCAGCACGCGCGTAGCTGACGTTTTCGTCGAAGGGGAGTTTGGCACCGTCTACCACAACCGAATCCACGCCTGCATCAATGGCAGCGCGCACATTCTCGATAGTGTACGTGTGATCGGCATTGAGGTACAAGGGGAGTCCCGCCTTCTGATATTCCGTAATGAGCGCACGAGCGTGTGCGAGCGGAAAGTATTCGCGTTCACCTTCGGAGAGTCCGATGATCACCGGCATGCCGGTTTCCATCGAAGCATCTGCAATTGCCTTGATTTGATTCGAATCAGAGATATTAAAATGGCCGATTGCGATTCCCTTTTCTCGTGCCTCCGAGACCGCTTCACGAAGTGATTTCATTGTGCAATCGTAGCACGTCAAATACTCGATTTAAGGCTCAGTACCGTCCTCTTTGGACGAACCGAATCTATTGACTTATCCACAGATATCTGGTATTATATATACGGAGAATAGTCTCCGAATTGTACCGTGTACGGAGGAACAAATGTTCACACGTCTCAACGAGAAGCTGCGAAGCAATCGGCTCAACAGACTCGCCTACCTCACTTCCCTCTTATTTGCGATCTTGGTCTCTACCATGATCTCGTATGCGGGTTTTGCGGCGATCGGCCACAACATTCGGCTCGAACAAAAAGCCAACGTATCTGCGTTGCTTAAGAAAGCCGACGATATGCGTATGACGATCTGTCTCACGAATATCGTAACCCATGAGGCCGGCGGCGAAACTCCCGCGGTTCGCAAGGCACTCGGAAACGTTATCCTCGCGATTGCATCTGATCCGCTTTCCACAAAAGCGCGGAACGTGTGCGACCTAGCAAGGATTCCCGGATTCTTTAGCAACATCAAAGTCATCGACACTGTTCAACCGAACAAGTCCGGATGGCGTCAGGTGTTTGCAGAGATGACCGATGTCTTCAATGGCGATCGAATACTTCCCAGTGGTTGGCAGTGTGTCCGACGGTTTCGCGTATCCGACGACAAGCTTGAAACGTTGTCAGATAAATCGCTGAAGCAACTCGGGTTCACCGTCAAGGCGACAGGACTAAAGTACTTTGCCGCAAAACTCGTGCCCGTAGATACGCGCGGCTCGATTACGTTCTACTCGGACCGTGGCGGATGTAAGAATCCAACGCAGACTGCAGCGCGATAACAGCGGAGCGTGGGTCCAGAATGGGCAGCGCAATACAGTTCTTTACAAAAAGCCGGAACAGAATGTTCCGGTTTTTGTATTTGGATTTGCCGCTCACCTATCAAGGGCCGCCCTTGATATTTTTCTTACATTTTGAGCTCAGCTACTCGTCGAAGCATGTATCTCATGGGGTATACTTGCACGATGAAATACGACATTCTTGCGCTCGGCGACACCGCCGTCGATGCGTTCATCCGCCTCAAGGACGCGCGCGTTACCTGCGATATCAATAACGAGAACTGCATGATCTCCATGCGCTTCGGCGACAAAATTCCCTTTGAGTTTGCCGAAGTCATTTACGGCGTGGGAAATTCCGCAAACGCCGCGGTTGCGTGCGCGCGCCTCGGACTGAACTCCGCACTGCGCTCCTATGTGGGCCAAGATGACGACGGCAAAAAATGTATCAATGCACTCGAAAAGAATGGCGTTGGCACGCACGAAATCGTACAACAAGAAGGAAAGGTAACGAATTACCACTATGTGCTGTGGTTTGAAACCGAGCGCACCATTCTCATCAAGCACGAAGAGTTTGCATACGCACTCCCCGACCTCGCCGAGGAACCGGCGTGGGTGTATCTCTCGTCGATGGCAGAAAACACACTTGCCTATCACCAAGCGCTTGGAAAATATTTAATTTCTCATCCCAATGTAAAAGTGGCATTCCAACCGGGCACCTTCCAAATGAAAATGGGCACCGAAGCACTCGCGGATATCTACGGTCACACCGAGATATTCTTTTGCAACAAAGAAGAAGCGCAGCGTATATTAAAAACTGAAACACACGACATTAAAGAACTATTAAACGGACTCGCCGCACTTGGTCCTAAGCTTGTAGTCGTAACTGATGGTCGCGAAGGCAGCTATGCGCGTGAACGCGATGGCGCCATGTGGCACGCGCCCATGTATCCGGATCCGAAGCCGCCACTCGAGCGCACTGGTGCGGGAGATGCCTCGGCATCCACCACTGTCGCCTACCTGCATAAAGGTATGAATCTCGAAGCATCTCTCTTGCGTGGCCAAATCAACTCAATGTCGGTAGTGCAAGAAATAGGTGCGCAGAAAGGATTGCTCACGCCCGAACAAATCGAAGCGTGGTATGCAAAGCGTCCCGACGATTTCAAGGCCGCTCCGCTCGTGTAGTTCGTAGACGGGCTTCCAAAGAATGAACGCCGCAATTGCGTAGCGCGTGGCGAGGAATAGAATACTGCGACAGTGATCCATGATGCTCTCTTCACCCATATCTGCCGGTGATCCCTCCGCTCCATACCGCGTGGTTATTTTGCATGGATATACGGGCTCACCCGATGAATTTCGCGACTTTGCCCATGATCTTTCGACGCGACTCAACGCATATGTAACCGCACCGGTTCTACCCGGGCATGGCACGCATATAAACGACCTCGTGCCGTTGTGGTTCGACGACATCTATCACGCAGCACGCGAGCATGTAAAAGAAGCGCACGAGTCCGGAAAACCGCTTATCATCATCGGCCACAGTTTTAGCGGGTACCTTGCACTGCTGTGCGCGGCAACATATCCACCTGCAGCACTCGTCATAACTGTAATGCCCTATCACCTGCGATTTCCACTTTCACTCCCCTTGATGGCGTACTTTCTACGAATAAAACTTTTGTGGGATAAGAAACTGTCAGAACAAGAAATGCAGGAGCGTATTGGAAAATTTTATTATCGATACATGCCGGGCAAAGCACTCTGGTTGTTGCTCGAAGGAAAACAAAGGGTCGCAAAAATATTAAAATCAATCGTTGCGCCAATTTTGACAGTGCACGGCACCACTGATTCGCTCGCACTCCCAGATAGCGGTAATGCGCTGCTCCAAAAAACCGGACGTAATCCTCGCAACAAGGCGGTCATTCTCGATAAAAAAAGTCACGGAATCTTCTATGGTGACGGGCGCTCCGATGTGCAAGCGCTCATTCTGCAATTTCTTGAAACAGAGCTCGAATTACAAAAGAAAGAAGCCGCTAGCGTGTAGCGGCTTCATTCGTACATTTGTACTGTCCGTATATTATTTTTTTGGACAGAAGAACTTCGCACCGATTGGCGAAACAAACGATGCGCCCATTTCGGTAGTCATGCGCACCTCGTTGGTACGGGCCGTGTTCACCGGCCATACGCGCTTGTACTTTTCGACGCACTCGAGCATCTGTCGACGCTTGAGCTCGATGGCCGGATCTTCACCCGGTACGAGCGCCCTATTGCCGGCTATCATGCGATCTACCACCTCAGTGGCGGACGCATGTCGAGATTCGAACGCCGGAAGCCATGTTTTGAGCTCAACAGCATTGGGGTCACGCGGCCAGGCAAACTTTGCCTCGTCTGACGGTGCACGCAGCAGCGTGTACCGCGAGAAAAGAAAGCATGGGTCGATATTGCGATCTTTCGCCACGCGCAACATTGCCGAAACGATCAGAACCTGATCGTTTTTTGATGCAGATCCTTCTGCCGCCTCGGCGATCATGCACGCGCGACTCGCTGCAGAATACCGCGCTTCAGCGCTCATGATCGGCTTGGTGAACCGAAAGGTCTTGTATTCCGAGTACATGATCCACGCAACAAGCACGCTCAGTACGAATACTGGAATTCCAACGAAGTATTTTGCAAGTCCCATGAACTTCTCCTTTGTGGAAACAGGTGGATTTGAACTCCATTGATTATACCACTTTAATAGATGCATGTCCATAGTAAAATACGTCTCTATTGAGCCGTATTATTGATATACTAGTGCATATCGATTACTCTTCACCTCCTACTACAACGAGCGCGCTCGTACTCGCAATACCACCGGGACCCGTGCACGTGATCACAAAATTGAGCGAGAACTGTAGCGGCTCAATGCGCGCCGCTCCGAGTGTGGGCTTTGGTCCATCCCATCCGTCTGATGCTACGCAACTTGTCGCATTCTGAGAGATCCATGTAACCGCAGTCGAGCCACCTACTGGAGCTTCCGATGGTAAAAGCGACATACTCACCGAGACGGGTGGTGCAAAAAAGTCGAACATGGGTGACGAAGTTCCTGTCGACGGTGTTGACGTACCGGTTGACGATGCAGTGAGCGCAGCACTTGTTGATGAGGAAATTTTTGCAACAGATGGGGTACCAAAAAATGAAACAACGGGCGGCTCGGTAGTGAATCGATCAGCCGGCAGCGCATTCAAAATTTCACGAGTCTTCGGACCTACGGTTCCAACTCCTGGGAGTCCGAGCTCCTCTTGGAATGTAATGAGTGCTGTTTTTGTGAGAATCCCAAAGAATGCGGTTGGTTCTCCGAATAACAATTTTCGTGCGATGAGCAATTTCTGTAATTCAATTACTTCCGGTCCGCGTGAGCCCTGACGTAAATCTTTCTTAAAGAGAAATCGTGCAGGCGGCGCCTCTTCTGTTGAGGTTGCTATTGGTGAAGTGGTTGCAACCGGAGGAGCCTGTGCTGTACTCGCAGTGAGCGCGGCATGCTGTGCGACGAGTAACTGAAGTATGTTTTTCATCACTGCCACATTCGGATCAGGCTTTTGCTGGTTACCATCAATACTAAACAATTGAAGCGGAGGCATGATTTGCACAATTGGATTCGTTGGTGTTGGCGTTGTTTTTAGCGGCGAAGTTTGTGGCACCACTGTCGTAGCCGACGTGGTTGCGGCTATTGTAATTGAAACAGGCGGACCCTCAAGTGAACGAAGAAGATCTAAAATCACGTCGTCAGACGTTTGCGCACCTACTATTACCGGCACAAACGCTAGTGCCACGAGCAAGGACACTGCGGTTTTTTTCATACTCGTGAGCGGACTTTTTTAGCAGACTCAATAATATGCGAGGCATCCATCCCATAGTGCGAATATAATTCATCCGGAGTGCCAGATTGTCCGAACATGTTTTGTACGCCGATAAATTCCATGGGCACCGGGCACTCGCGCGAAAGCACTTCAGCAATTGCACCACCGAGTCCTCCCGTTATTTGATGTTCTTCTATCGTTACGACTGCGCCCGCTGCTCGGGCTTCGCGCACAACTGTTTCAGTATCGAGCGGCTTGATAGTGTGCACGTTGATGACGCTCGCCATAATTCCCTGTTTTTCAAGCTCGACCGCTGCCACAAGTGCCTCATGCACGAGCGGTCCGGTTGCAAAGAGCGCCACCTGCGGCGAATCGTGCGACACAAGCACGTTTGCATGCCCAATTGCAAACGGCGTGTCCGCGGTTGTAATAGCAGGCGTCTTCTCACGACCAAATCGCATATATATCGGTTTGCCCGCAGTTGCCGCTTCACGCGTTGCTTTGCGCGCTTCTTCTACATCGCATGGAGAGATGACGATCATGTTCGGCAGCGCACGCATGATTGCGATATCTTCGAGCATCTGGTGTGTCGCGCCGTCAGGGCCTACGGAGATACCGGCATGCATACCGCACACGATTGCATGCACATCATTTAATGCGATCGTAGTCCGAATCTGTTCCCAGTTTCTGCCTGGTGAAAAAGCTGCATACGATGTGAAAAACGGAATCTTCCCATAATTTGCCATGCCAGCGGCCACTGTTGCGAGATTCTGCTCTGCAACACCCATTTCTATAAAGCGATGCGGGAATTCTTTCCGAAAACCGTCAGCGCGTGTGCTTTCTGCGAGGTCTGCTGAGAGCACAACGATGCGCTCATCGGCATGTCCTGCTTCTACAACGCCTTTTCCAAACCCGTCGCGCGTAGCACCTTTCTCCGTTGCTGCTGCCCAGTCGTCTCGTATGTGCATTTCAGGATTCAACATACTTATTGGTGTTCGCCTGTTATCTGTCCGCTCATGGTGCGGAGTTCGTTTAGAAATCGTGCAGCTTCGTCTTTGTTTGGCGGCTTTCCGTGCCAGCGATAATCGCCCTCGATTTCTCGTACACCCTTTCCGGGAATGGTGTGCGCAATGATAACTGTCGGCTTTTCGAATATCGCCGCGGCTTCGCTGCATGCCTGAATGAATTGCGGAATATTATGACCGTCGACTTCGAGCACGTGCCAACCAAATGCGCGATATTTATCGGCCAAAGGTTCGAGCGGCATGATGTCTTCTGTCATGCCTTCGATTTGAATATTATTTCGGTCGACGATGCCGGTCAGATTTGATAGACGGTTTTTCCCTGCAAACATCATCGCCTCCCAGAGATTGCCTTCGTTGTGTTCCCCGTCGGACATAGCGCAATAAATGCGGAACTTCTTTTCGTCCATGCGAGCGGCATACGCCATACCCGCTGCTTGCGAGAGACCGCTGCCAAGCGGTCCGGACGTTGTTTCAACGCCTGGTAATTTGTGTCGTTCGGGGTGGCCCTGCAAACGCGAGCCGAATTTGCGCAGTGTCATGCATTCTTCAACCGGAAAGTATCCGGCGTGCGCCATCGTGGCGTAGCGAATGGGCGTGATGTGACCATTACTCAAGAGTAAGCGATCTCGTTCTTCCCAGTCAGGATTTTTTGGATCGTGCTTAAGCACGCGGAAATAGAGCGCGGTAAAAATATCCGCCATTCCAAGCGGACCGGCCGTGTGGCCTGAGCCTGCAGCGAGGAGCATTTCAATAACCGTCTGACGAATAGCGCTCGCCTTGTTGGTCAACTCTTTTACCTCCTGATCGGTGAGTGGAATCATATTTCTGAAAAGCGGCCTGCCCCGTAGCCACCCGTGTACTCACGGTTGTGGTACCGGGGTTGCATTCGGTTAGTATATCGTGATAAATCCGCGCTACACGTTCATTTCGATGGTGACAGGCGCACATCCGCGCATCGCGCGCACGTGAATTGCAGCGTATGCGGTTGCTGGATCTGGCGCCTTTGAAATCGCGCTACCGACACAAAGTCGGTTTGCACCAGCTCGCGTGAGTGCTTCTACATTGCTCTCGGCTACACCACCGTCTACCGCAACCATCATATCGGGATACATCGTGCGCAGCTCTTCGATGCGAAAATAAATGCTTTCATCAAACGGCTGTCCTTGCGCGCCAACCTTTGCTATCGACATCAGTTGCACTACATCGCACATATCTGCATACGGCTCAAGGTCGGAGAGCGGTGTATCGAGCAAGAGGGATACGCCTACTTCTTTTGCGCCCGCTTCTTTCCAGCTATCAAACATTTCTTTTGCTGATTCGCGGCCCTTCAGTGTTTCCACATGAGGGAGTATGCGCCTGCACCCCACCTTTGCAAAGAGCGTACCGAGCGTGGCGGGCTCAATAACCATCAGATGTGCTTCATATGCAATTGAATCCGCGTGCGGAAGCTTCGTTCCCTCTTCGGCCATTCGCTCAAGCTCCCCCCACTGATCCTCCAGATACGGCCATGAGGTTACGGGCGCAAAGGCGCCGTCTGCGGCGTCGAGCTGGATTTCTGGCGCAAAGGAGAGCGCCGCCGCCGTACGCTTTTCAAGTTCGCGTAGATCTGGCGGACAGGTGTTCGTTGGAAGTATATGAGGATCACAAAGATATTTCATCCTATTAGAAATGGACGCCGCGTGCGACCTCCATTAGATTAGTACTGATAACCGTCGAGCTTCCTCGGATATTCTGTATGTGTTTTGTAACGGGATTCATAGGCTCGGCAGATCATCTAATGTATCCAGTTTTGCGATTCTGCGCACATGGCGCTCATCCCCGGTAAAAGGTGCGGCAAGCCACGACTGCACCGCATGCTTCGCGTCGAGCTCGCTCAAAAAGCGCGCGCCAAGCGAAAGCACATTGGAATCATTGTGTCCGCGAATGGATCCAAGCATGTCGAGCGAAATTCCACTTGCATCAGTTTGTTGCCCCGTACTTCCGTAATACACCGCAGCACGCACTCCCTTATAGCGGTTCGCAGCCATCGCCTCGCCCTGACCGGACGCGCCCAAAATGATTCCACGACACTCCACGTCTTCGCTAATATCCCGCACGATGCTGCGGCATGCTGAAGCCACAATTTCAGGATAGTCATCGTTGGGATCTTTTTCGAATGCACCACAATCTTCCACCTCGTGTCCAAGATCACCACGAACGTAGCTCATCAAAACATTCTTGAGATCGAATCCGGCGTGGTCCGACGCAAAGTAAATTTTCATCCCGTTATGATAGCACCCGTCTAATAGTTAGAGTCGTTTCCCGAGCTCAATTGCGTGTTCGACGAGTGTGTGCGTGTAGCCCATCTCGTTGTCATACCACGCAAGCACCTTTACCAGCGTGCCGTCCACGACGCGTGTCATTGAGAGGTCGGCAATTGAGCCGTACGGCAGCCCGAGAATATCAGACGAAACGAGTGGCTCTTCGGAAACTGCAAACACACGCTTCCATTTTTCCGATGCGGCTGCTGCTTTAAGTGCGGCATTCACTTCTTCTACAGTCGTTGCTCGCTTGGGAACAAAGGTTACGTCTACAATAGAACCTGCTATAACCGGTACGCGAATTGAAATGCCGTCGAACTTGCCTGCAAGCTGTGGGTACGCGAGCGCGGTGGCTTTTGCGGCGCCTGTCGAAGACGGCGCAAGGTTGTGTGCGCCGGCGCGGCCGCGACGGAAGTCGTCTTGCGCGGGTGCGTCAACGAGTGATTGCGTGGCAGTGTATGCGTGCGTGGTGTTGAGCACTGCGCGCTCTATGCCGAGCACCTCATCGAGTATCCCAATCAAGGGCGATGCGGCGTTTGTGGTGCACGATGCATTCGAAGTAACTGAGCTTCCGCCAAATGCGTCTTCATTTGCTCCGATAAGTATCGTATCGGCACCAACTCCCTTTGCGGGAGCAGAAATAATCACACGTTTTGCTCCGGCATCGATATGCGCTTTCGCTTTTTCACCGTCGGTAAAGAATCCGGTTGATTCAATAACGATGTCCACATTCATGTCCTTCCACGGAAGCTTTGCAGGATCACGCTCCGCGAGGACCGGAATTTTTTTACCATCCACTATGAGCGCTCCGGCTTCTGCCGAAACGGAGAATGGGGCTCTGCCATACACGCTGTCGTATTTCAAAAGATATGCCAGATTTTCCGGCGTGGTGAGGTCGTTGATTGCCACGATCTCGATTTCATTCCGTCCGTATGACGAACGCAAAAAACATCGTCCGATTCGGCCAAAGCCATTGATTGCCACGCGCGCCATTACTCTATTATACGCACTTTCCCAGCGATACTCTGTGCATAAACAAATATCGGGAGATCGTAACTCCCGATATACTTCAAATATGGAGCTCTACCATGTACTGAATCGAGGTGTAGAAAAACGACAGCTGTTTATGGATGATCGTGATCGCCTACGGTTCGTACACAACCTATACGAATTCAACGACACCGCACCCGCGCCCGAATTCACCAAATATCGGGAGATCGTAACTCCCGATATGCGCGAAAAAATTGTTGATATTCATGGATGGTGCATCATGGGCAATCACTATCACCTATTGCTCTCCGACCGGATCGACGGAGGGATATCGCAATTTATGCGCAAACTGAATATTGGATACGCTATGTATTTTAATGAACGCCATAAGCGAAGCGGCACTCTTTTTCAAGGAAGGACGAAGAAGATTCTCATAGACTCTGACGGACACTTTCTTCATATCCTGCATTACATACATTTGAATCCGCTCGATTTTTTGAAAGGCGCGGAACATTGGAGGACCATGAGCATAACAAAAGCTGACGCGGCGCTCGAGCATGTTGGTTCATATAAATGGAGTAGCTATCAGGATTACATCGGACGTAAAAATTTTCCCTCGCTTATTACAACTGATTTGTACAGCGACGTGTTTAAGGATTACAAGGGATTCATTGAGTCACATCTACGGGAGCTAGAAGTACCCTTGCCTACAAAGTACGCACTTGAGTAGCGTATCGCATATCGGGAGTTACGAACTCCCGATATGCGATGCCTGACATCGGGACTTACGAAATCCTGATTTTTGACTGAGGAGCGGAAACGGAAATGTTTGAGGTGGTGGATACCATATCACTGTCGGGAGTTACGAACTCCCGATATATGATGCCTGACATCGGGACTTCGTAAGTCCCGACATCGCATTGAAGTATCGGGATTGGCACGCGACGTTGCAGTTGCAGTTGCAGTTGCAGT
>JBKJSQ010000128.1:0-5469 GCA_046594495.1 Minisyncoccia bacterium
GCGCTGCACCTAACTGCTCATACGACTCACCCAGTCGTGTATGAGCGGATTTGAATGGTGGCGGCACATCGCTCATTGTGAGGATACCTTCCCCAAGTGATGTGTAGCGCAGACCAAGGTCTCGAACAGCATTGCCCTTCGAAAGGCTTTTTCTGTCGTTGACTTGATCGGTGAGCGTTTGTGTCATATTCACGTTCACTGCCGCAAACGCCTTCAGTTTTGAGCCCATCACGTTGCCGTAGGCAAAAAGAGCCAGTTCTTCTGCCGTTTTCTGTTTGGGTGCAGGGGTGGTAATGGTTGGTGTGAACGAAAAAGCGCTCATCAGCTGCTCGAACGTGCTGTTTGCCTGTTCAGACGGTGAAGTGGGTGCGGATGTGCGCCGCATTTGAGCCAGCATCGCATTATAGTCAAAGGTGTTGTCGTCTACAGACGCGGTTTTTTTCACGATTGTTGTCGTTCCGGCTGGGATAGCCAGCACTTCGGGGTTGGTGGAGTTGGGAATTGCCTGTGATGATTCGATGGTTGGAGTCTCAGAAACAATTCCGGTCGAATCAAGATACCCGCTTTCCGTCTGCCATGAGGAGCTCGCGCCACTCGGGGTAACTGCGCTCTGTCGCTCGACGATGTAGATGCCGATGAGCACTAAGATGATTGCCGCGACGAGCGAGAGGTATACGGGATGTCTGAAATTCATTATGCAAAGTATACCCCGTGGGATAAACACACGTGAAGTTTTTTGGATCACCATACTGTCTATACAGACAGCATTAAAGGTACAAGCCGATTACCTATCCCATGGGGTAGACCCCATTCGATATTGATGCCGTATACTTCAGGCATGCGTGCATTTGCTGGATTTGCGGCGGGCGTTCTCGTGCTCTTGACACCAGGCGCAGCTGTCGCACAAACAAATCCATTTGGTGGCCCCATCACCTCTATTATTTTCTGCTACAACCAAGCGATATGGACGACTGTCGGACCACCAGTCGGCGGCATTTATATTTGGACGCCGTCAACCGTCACCTACCCGTTCGGACCACCAGCACACACAGGACAGTATTTGCTCGGCTTGTACGGAGCCCCGTACTATTGTCTCGTATCCATCGTTCCGATTATCGTGTTCGCAGGTATTTCTATAACAATGATGGGGAGTAGCCAATGATAAAGAGTGCTTGAGCACTCTTTATCTTTAGGCTACTCGGCCGGAGCGATGTCCCGCAAGCTTGCGGGACCGCGAGGCGTGTCAGAGAATTTTTGTTGCGACGGCAACAAAAATATCAGTGACCGAGCAGTAGAAAAACAGTGCCTGCGCACTGTTTTCTTCTTGGGAACTGGGCCGCAGCGATGTCCCGCAAGCTTGCGGGACCGCGTGGTGTGTAAGACGGGGTTGGGGCCCCGTCGCAAGGCCGCAGCCGCGTCGTCTGCCGACCCCAGACAGCGAGGTGGGGTCGCGCAAAATCGCAGCAGCGATTTATGTGTGACCGCGGAAACCTGAGACCTACCCCACCAACACCCTCGTCATCTTCTTCCACTCCTCCACATGAATATTTTCTGCACGTGCTTTTACGGGAACGCCGGCGAGCGCGAGCGCAGCAAGCGCTTTCTCCTTCCCAAACGCGACCGCAAGATTATTTACAACCATCTTTCGCTTTGAAGCAAAGCCAGCGTGCGCGACACGAAAAAAATCTACTTCCGTTATATCGCTAAAGAAATCTTTTGAGACGCTTTCGATTACCAGTATCGCGGAATCAACCTTGGGTGGCGGGGAGAAGTGTTTCCTTGACACCTTTTCTGCGATTCGTGCTGTGCCGTACGCTTTGACCGAAAGCGAAAGCAAGCTTTCTTTAGTGCTCACTACACGCTGTGCAACTTCTTTTTGCACCAGTAGCGCGAGCGAGCGTGGCTGGTTTTGTGCGGTAAGAAACTGGCGCACGATTTCACCGGTAATGTAATACGGAATATTGGCTGCCACGATGTACGAACTCAAGCCGAGCGATTCTGCTGTTACATTGCGCACATCATCCTCTACGAGCACAAGTTTGCCCGATGCGATCTCTTCAGGGAACGTATCATTTATTTTTTGTACAAGCTCCGGATCTTTCTCAACCGCCGTGACAGGGCCCAGTGCGAGGAGCTCGCGGGTCAGGATTCCCTTTCCCGGTCCGATCTCGAGATACCGCTCACCTGCCCGCAGCGGCACAGCATGCGCGAGCGCACGCGCCGCCCATGAGTGTATGAGGAAATGCTGTCCGAGTTTTGCTCCACCACGCTTCATAGGGCGAGATTACCGAATGATGTCGTCGTCGTCGAGGAGTGAGCGTTTACGTTGCACTGTTGCAATGAGTCGAGCATCGATGTCATCGATGAATTCTGAGGGAATGGCATATTCCCGTGACCCATATTTCATGCGCTCGGAAGCGTACGAAAGGTAGAGGCGCTGCCGTGCACGGGTGAGTGCCACGTAAAATAATCGCCGCTCCTCTTCTTCGTCGCGACCCGCATCGTTTTGTCGTATTGCAGGGAAGAGTCCTTGTTCGAGTCCGGTTACAAACACAGCATCAAACTCCAACCCCTTCGAAGCGTGAATAGTCATAAGCGATACCTGTTCGAGCTTTTCTTCGCGCTCATCCTGATCACTTTGGAGCGCTGCCTCCTCGAGGAGTTTCTCCATACCGACAATTGGCTGTTCGTAATCAAACTTCGTCGCAAAGTTCACGAGTTCCTGTACGTTACCAAGCCGTTCTCGTCCCTCTTCGCTTTTTCCAAACATACCTTCCATTCCGGTAATTTCGAGTGCAAACCGTACAGTCTCCGATGGCGGCAGTGTATTGATCGCGTGTGTAATTTTTGCAAGCAGCGCTCGGAATCCTGCTACTTTTGCCGCAGTTGCTCCGCTGAGCTCATCGTCTTTACCTTCGAACATCTTTTCGAGCGTTACTTTCCCGATGCCGCGCGGTGGTACGCCAACGATTCGGGAAAGATCGATGCGGCTTTGCGGATTCATAGCTGCGCGCAAATACGAAAGCATATCTTTGACTTCTTTGCGTTCGAAGAAGCGAGTGCCGAGCACACGGTACGGGACATTATGCCTAATCATCGCCTCTTCAAGCGTGCGCGACATAAAGTTCTCTCTATAAAGAATGGCAATTTCGCTCGGACGCATGCCGTTCTCTATCAATTGAGCG
This sequence comes from Minisyncoccia bacterium, assembly GCA_046594495.1. GTDB lineage: Bacteria > Patescibacteriota > Minisyncoccia > Phycocordibacterales > UBA2100 > UBA10103. Next base: position 3,186 of record JBKJSQ010000128.1, read on the forward strand.
GCGCTTTGAGCAATAAACCACGCCTCATCAACTTCATTCTTTGCGCCGTACAGTGTAATCGGCTCGCCGATACCGTTGTCGGTGTATAAAATTTTTGGTTTGCGGTTCTTGTTCTTCTCGATGACCGCGTTTGCAGCAGAAAGAATGGTGCGTGTAGAGCGATAATTCTGCTCGAGTGTGACAACTTTTGCGCCGGGATACGTTACTTCGAATTCCATAAGATGTGCGATATCTGCACCGCGCCAGCTATATATGTTTTGATCGATATCGCCTACGACACAGAGGTTGCGCTTCTCACCCGCGAGCCTGCGCGCGATTTCGTACTGCGCTTTGTTCGTATCCTGATACTCGTCGATGGTGATGTGAGCCCACCGGTTTTGTAGGAGTGATTGGACGCGCTCGGAATTTCGCAAAAGCGTGAGTGTTCGAGACAGAAGGTCATCAAAATCAAGCGCACCCTCTTCGCGAAGGGCTTTCTCGTACTGCTCCCATACCTGCGCAACCGTTTGTTCGCGGAAACTCTTCGTTTTGCCCGCGTAGTCCCGCTGAGCGATTCCGTCGCCTTTTTGTCTTGAAATTGCAGAGAGAATGCTGCGTGGTGGCCATTGTTCGACCGCCATGCGCTCGAGCGCAGCTTTTACAGCACGAGTGCTATCGTCGCGATCCCAGATGGTAAACCCTTTTGGCAGTCCCGCCTCTTCGTGGAATTCTCGGAGTAGTCGCACGCCGAGCGAGTGAAAAGTGGAAACTGTCGGCATCCCCTTACCCTCCGAAATGCCGGCCTGCGCAGTCAGGAGGTTGCGGATACGGTCACGCATCTCGCCTGCTGCCTTGTTGGTGAATGTGACCGCTAGAATTTGACGTGCTGGCACCCCAGTTTCTATCAAATGTGCAATTCGGTGGGTGATGGTTTTGGTCTTGCCGGCTCCCGCACCAGCTACGATCAAAAGTGGGCCCTCAATATGCGCTGCGGCGTCCTTCTGACGATCGTTTAATCCCTCAAAGTATTTCACCGATGTACTATAGCATGGCTATAAATCAGGGTTTTTCGACACTTGTGCGAATGAGGAGCGTTTCATCATTTTGTTGACAAATCCGCTATCCACCGCTACTCCAAAAACCACATTGACGAACCGTCCAGATAGGGCTTGGTTGACAAAAAAGCTATCCACCGCCAAGCAGTTTTATGAATTGACTATGAATCCCGTATTGGCTACCGTTACTAAGTCGATGGTCACCTGAACTACGAAAATGGCAATTCCTCCAAGCAATTGGTGAATTAGTGAGGTTTTAAGCCACTTTTCAGCCTGACTGCCCATGCCATCGCACAAACTCGGCTTACAGCACTTCGCGTCCTTAGATAATTGCGGGAATACCGCGCATCAGGGAGGCACACACAAGTGAAATGGCCGGCAACACTGAACTATTTTGGCTAAAAATAAGGATGTTTCGTCGGTAACGGCGAAGCGGACATATCGGAAATTCAGACCAGTACGGATGGCGGTCTCTGTGATTTCAATGATGCTTATCGTCGGAACCATGCTTCCCTCGGTTGCGCGCGCTTCGATATTCGACGTCATTCGGGCTTCAATCCGCGGCAACGTGGCGGAAGCGGAGACAATAACGGGTGCCGGCAACGTCCAGACCATGCAGCTTCCCAAAGCAGCGCTCAATATCATGGCTGCATCCGACAATGGTGGAGGCGATATAACGATTGTTGATAATTCCGCACTTGTCTCTGATGAAGGGCCGTCGGGGGCAATTTCACGGCCTAAGAATTCCACGATTAGCACCTACGTGGTTCGTGAGGGCGATACCCTCTCGGGCATAGCAGAACTCTTCGAAGTTACGGCAAGCACGATTTTATGGGCCAACGACCTACCTCGGAATGCCCCGATCAAACCGGGCCAGACGCTCACCATTCTTCCCGTTACCGGCGTTAAGTACTCGGTACGCAAGGGAGATACCATCGCGTCGATTGCCAAGAAGTTCGAAGGCGATGTGGCCGAGATTGTAAGCTACAACGGTATTGACGACGGTACGCTTGCTGTTGGAAGCGAGCTCATCATCCCGAATGGTGAAATCTCCACCCCAGCTCCGACTCCCGTAAAGAAGCCCGCTACCATCGGCAAAATTGTACGTACTGTCACTGCAACCGCATCTGCCGGCTACTATTCCTCACCGCTTGCAGGTTACATAAAGACGCAGGGAATCCACGGCTATAACGGTGTCGACCTTGCAGACGCAATCGGAACGCCGATACTCGCCGCCGCCGCCGGAGACG
>JBKJSQ010000129.1:0-6152 GCA_046594495.1 Minisyncoccia bacterium
GGCTCTCGGATCGTGCCGATGATGGCTTCTGAAAGCAACGGGTCCAGCCCCTGCACTGAGAGCTTCATTAGGCTTTCACTGGATACAGCGTATAGTTGCCCCCTAGTGAAGCTCTCAGTGCAGGGGCTGGACCCGTTGCTTTCAGAAGCCATCATCGGCACGATCCGAGAGCCGATGATTGTACTCAACGAAGACTTACGCGTGATCGTTGCAAGTCGTGCGTTTTACGAAAAATTTAATACTGACTACGAAGACTCTCACGATAAGTTATTTTATGAGCTCGGCAACGGGCAATGGAATATTCCCCAGCTGCGCTCCCTTTTAGAGGAGATTCTGCCGCAAAAAAACACTGTCGAAGGATACGAGGTAGAGCATGAATTTGAACACCTCGGCAGACGAGTTATGATAATTAATGCGCGAGAGATTAAATATGAAAACGGTCAGCGGAAAATGCTGCTCTCTATTCAAGACATTACCGACAGAAGGAATTTGATGGATCAAAAGGATACGCTGTTACGGGAGATGCGGCACCGCATTGCAAACAGCCTACAGCTCATTGCGAGCGTCATTCTCCTCAAGGCTTCGTCGGTACAATCAGAAGAAAGTCGTCTCCACTTGCAAGATGCACATGACCGTATTCTTTCTATTGCGACCGTGCAGCGGAATCTCGATCCAACGGGTGACGGACACGCAGTACCGATGACTGAGTATTTAACAACCTTGTGCGCAAGTCTCGCGCGCTCAATGATCGGCGGACGTAAGCCGATAACCCTAACAGTGAGTGGAACGGAAGGGACGGCAGTTCCCGACGAGGCTATTAGCATCGGCCTCATCACAACAGAACTCGTTATAAACTCACTGAAGCACGCCTTCCCGTCTGGGGACGGTGACGTGCGCGTTACCTATGAAAAGCAGGGAGATAACTGGAGTGTGATTATTGCAGACAACGGAGTTGGACTGGCGGCTACCGCTCGGGCAAACAAAGAGGGGCTTGGCAGCAATATAGTAGATTCACTCGCAAAACAATTAGACGCAGACGTGCAGCGACAAAGCTCCTCTGCGGGTACGTCTGTATCCATAATTCATCCACGTGTGCCATCGCTTATGAGTACGCTCGTGGCTGCGGTAACGAAGTAGTCTCGCGCTTTCCACTGTGCCATAGTTGCTGCATTGTATTCAAACATTTGCATTCTCGGACCATTCTTTTCCTGAATCCATACCTCGGATAGTGCACAGACGAGCGTGGTCAGGCGGTAGAATTTCGCGACGGAGCCATTTTTGTGTGCTTGACCAAATCTCATGCCGCTGTATTTCAAGGACTACACTTGGATGTGCTTCGTAATTTTCATAGACGCTTTATCCATCCCGATTTACACTGATTGCATAATTGATTTTGACTCGTCTGACAGCAATCACGGACTCGCAATATTGAGGGTGGCAAAAGAAATCCTACGCGCGCTACTTTTGAGAAAATTGCATCGAGAACTTAAAGATTCGATTGACGAGCTTTTGAAATAGAGTATGCAAGATCCATCAACTGCAAAAAAAATTGATACTTCCGAAAAAACCTTCTATTGGCTTTTCGAAGCCAGTATCATAGGTAAAGGGATTTTTGCAGCCCTAGACATTATTGGTGGAATATTTCTATATTTTGTTGGTCCCGGATTTTTAGCGAATAGTGTTGCCATCCTTGCGCAAGGTGAATTGCTTGAGGATCCCAATGATAAGTTTGCTCAATTTTTCTTGCAATCGACTAGTCATCCTTCGCTTGATATGTCGACGTTTGCAGTTCTCTATTTGTTTGCGCACGGCATTATTAACGCAATTTTTGTCATCGGATTATTGTACGAAAAGCGATGGGCGTTCTGGTTTGCGGTTTGTGCTATGAGTGTGTTTATGCTCTATCAGATATACCGACTTACACTTTCGTTCTCGCCATGGTTGTTTGTGCTTACCATATTCGACATCTGTGTAATCTATCTTGTCTGGCATGAATACCGCTATCGGTACGGAAAAAAATAAGCGACATTATATAGAGCTTGTTCAAGATGAATAACAGCCCGCCGCAATCGAAGCCCTTGATTCATCATCGAATTCCTCCGTCTCAAATAATGAGAGATATGGCATAATCCCGCACAAGGAGAGATGGATGAGTGGTTTAAATCAACAGTTTACTAAACTGTCGATCCTTAACTGGATCCGCGAGTTCGAATCTCGCTCTCTCCGCATCGACAAAACAAAAGGGCGCCGGGGGCGCTCTTTTGTTTTGTCGAAATAGGTGTGAGGCGAGATTCGAAAGGCGGAGCCGGAGAAATGTGGAACATTTATTTCCGGCGAGCCAGGGCAGTGACCACTTAACGAGCTTGCGAGTTTAGTGAGTCACGCCGAATCTCGCTCTCTCCGCAATGATTCAAAAATACCCCGTTAGGGGTTTTTTGATTCATCATTGCGAGATAGAGAGCGGGATTCGAAGGGGAGTTTCCAAGGGTTATCCTTGGAAATGTCGGCGAAAGACGATTAAAACACACGGCGCATAAAATTGTGCCCGTCCCCATTTTTCATTTTTCACAATTAAGCGTAGATAAAAAATCTTGTACGTTCATACAAAATTGTGGAATAATACAAAAACATGTTTATAGGGGAGCAAAAAACAAAGAAAATCATAGGGGCGCTACTGTTTGCAGCCTTGATTGCATTTTCTTTTGGTCATAATTTCTTGTCTTCTCCAACAGTAGCGCTCGCAGAGACACAGACTCATCGAGACGAAATGTCACACGCTCCGGACTCCGATGATCATTCTCCCTGCCCGACGGAATTACATCAGACGGTAAATGTGCGACAGGCTGACAACGATCAGCTCTCTCAGCTACAGCTAGATGCTTGCGGTCCTGTAGCTGTTTTTGATGAGGACCAAATTACAGGATCCTCTGCTGCTGTATTTTTATACGACAAAAATCATATTCCACCTGATTTGCCTTTAGACCAAAAAACGAACCTTTTGCTTTAAAAAAGACTTACCACGTAACACCGTGGTGCTACGTGGGCTCCTCCCTTACTTACATTAAGCGGGTGTATTTTTTTACATCTACCTAAAAGATCAAAATATGAACAAGTCACTTTACGTTATTATCGCGGCTATTGTCGTTGTTGGTGGACTGATTGGCTACACGATGTTCGGACGATCAGCTTCTGTCGTTCACACCGCAGGCGACGGTCATACCGATGCCCAGCATTCAGAATCGGTGCCACATGACGACACAGGAAAGGCTCCCCACGATTCGGAGGCAACACCTCATGATGATTCTGGCCTCGCGCCTCACACCGACTAATCATTGCAAATATGAAATCTATGCGACACAACCTTTTGGGCACATGGGGTTGGTTCAGGGAATTACCGATTGCCACCCAAGTTACGTCAGGCATCCTTGTGACACTGGTGGTGACTCTTGTATTCCTGAACATCCCCACATCAAGTAACACTGCGGAAGTCGCTGCGACTCAAAATCAAATACGTACCATTCCTACAGAAACAGTAGGAACAGAAAGTGAGGCGTTTGCCACATTTGCTTCCTGGCCGGGAGAGGTAATTTCACCCGGAGATGCGGACGTACAACCGCCACGAAGTGGCACTATCATTTCTTGGGATGTCTCGATTGGTGATTATGTACAAGCTGGCCGCGTGCTCGGTCGACTTTCGGCTGCGCCGCTTACTCCAGAACTTGCAGCAACCCTTGCGCAGCAGTCGTCTGCGCTCGCACAGGCACGCGCGCGCGTAGCTTCCACACAGACCTTCGTCGAACAGGCAAAGGGTCAGCTCACGACGCTGCCGAATAGTGACGCTTCCGAACGGGCTATTGAGGAAGCAAAGCGGGGAACGTTGGCCGCAGCAGAAACCGTTCGAAACACATTACAGCGCTCGATGGTTCAAGAATATGCAGAATTCTCCGGTGGCGGTAGAGACCTCCTCTCTGCAAAAAGCGCCCTCTACCAAACATCCATTCCGTACTACTTTGGTGCATACAACTCGAGTCTTCGAGATCAATATCTTGTGGCAACAGGAAAATCGCTGACAGCAATTGAAAAAGAATCCGTCCCCCTGCAAGAGGGCGCCGCGTACTTCCTTGCCTCAACACGGTTGGCCGCAGCAAGCATCACCGATGGTAATTACTATACTCAATCACGTCTCGAAGCGTTGCGAGAACAAATTGCTACGCATCAAACAGAGTTCAATGAATCGGTTGAGAAATATCGCGCGGCAAGTCTTGCTGTAACGGAAAAAGAAAAGGAATTAGCTGACCGACAAAAAGAATATGCTGACAGTGTACGTAGCAATGCATCGAAAACGTTAGAGCTCAATCGGGAAAGGATCATTACGGTAAACGATCTTGAGGCAGCTGAGATATCCTATAGAGCTATTTCGGGTGCAATAACCGGGGGAACGGCAATTGTTGCATCAAAGAGCGGATACGTATCCGCGATAATCAGTCAAATTGGAGAGTTTGTAGAGCCGGGAAAGGCTGTCGCATCGATTAGCTCAGGTGTGCAAACCAATAAAATTGTTCGGTTTAGGATTCCAAGTAATGTTGAAGTCCCGAAAAAAGGTGACAAAGTAAAAATTATCAGACCAGGATTCTCAAAGGACGTTCGAAGCGCAACGATCAGCGGTGTCGGAACTGGTCTGGATGGCAACGGTGCATTCATGGCTGATGCGCGCGTTGATGGAGCGCTTGAATGGCCTGCGCATCTCTCGGTGCGGGTTGTTCCTGAAAAAAGAGCTTCGCAAACGATAGCGGTTCCATTTGAAGCGGTTTTCTGGGATGAAGAGAATAATCCGCACGTGTGGATCGTAGGGGTTGGAGGCATTATCACTTCACGAGCTGTATCAACAGGCCGAACGTTTGGGGACGCCGTAGAGGTGCTCAAAGGCTTGGCGCTTGGCGATACGTATATTCCGCAGACGTCAGAAAATATTGTGGAAGGAATGCGCATTGAAGAAGCGGTGGCGCCGGCTGCAACGTCGACTCCGGAAGGTGATGGGCACGGCCACGCTCACGAGGAATAAATCTATGCTGCACACAATTATACAGTTCTCTTTGAAGTATTCGTGGAGAGTGGTCGCTGCAACCGTTGCGATCTCTGCTCTTGGTGTCTGGGGGTTTATGACGATGAAGGTTGATGTTTTGCCGGACATAAATAAACCGACAGTTGCTGTATTTACTGAAGCAGAAGGATTCGCACCTGAAGAAGTTGAACGGCTTGTTCTTTCGCCTGTGGAAAATGCAGTTGCGGGAGCCCCTGGAGTTACGCGCGTGCGAGGAACCGCATCGTTTGGGCTTGCGATCGTGCAGGCAGAATTTGATTGGGGCTCAGACATCTATCGCAATCGCCAAATAATTCAGGAGCGTATCAGCCGTCTTGATCTGCCCGAAGGAGTACGACCTGTCTTGGGTCCGGTGAGTTCAATTATGGGCGAGATTATGTGGGTCGGTCTTACGTCAGATAACGGGGCACTCTCCGGAGTCGAATTACGCACGCTCGCTGATTGGACCGTGCGGCCTGCGCTCCTTCGGGTTCCAGGCGTTAGCGACATCATCGTGCTTGGCGGAGATGTAAAAGAGTGGCAGGTGAATCTCGACCCTGAAGCGATGCGGCGCTACGGGCTTAGCATCGCGGACATCGAAGCGAAGCTGTCTCCGGTATTGGCGAATAAAAGCGGTGGTTTGCTCGTGCAAGGCGGCAAAGAGTACCCGCTTCGTATTCTCGTTGCACCGCAACAAATTTCCGATATAGAAGAAATAGGAATCGCTACATGGAACGGACGGGGAGTTCGACTTGCAGATGTGGCTACGGTTCTCGAAGGGACAAGTCCTGTTCGCGGAGGTGCAACGATCGATGGAAAACCCGGGGTTATATTACGTATTGCAAAACAGCCGGAAGCAGAGACTCTCACGGTTACGAAAGCGGTTGATGAAGCACTCGAGAGTATCGGGCAATCGTTGCCGGAAGGAGTTAGTCTGAAATCAGATTTATTCAGACAAGAGTGGTTTATCAATGCCGGACTGAATAACGTAAAAAAAGCACTTCTAGAGGGCGTCTTTGTGGTTGCGCTCATTCTGGCTTTGTTTCTAATGCATACTCGGGTGACGTTCATC
>JBKJSQ010000004.1:0-3132 GCA_046594495.1 Minisyncoccia bacterium
AGGACAACTCGGTGCAGACAATGAAAAAATTGGAAATCTGTGTTCGAAGGCGGCCACCCAGCCTGAGCGCAATGCATGCTACCGAGGGTGGGGCACAGTTGTCGCCGAGAGTGTTGACCATAATGCGGCTGAGGCAAAAAAGCTGTGCAGTCTCATTCGTGCTCCGTCTGATGCAGATATATGTGCTTTGGGAGTCGCGTCACGATTCTTCCCTGCCGGATACCCACAAGCGGGTCAAGAAATGTGTGCCGGTCTCTCTCCTGCCCTCGCACAAGAATGCTCGAGTCTCTCGGGCTCAAACACTTCACTATGAGAATCAATGCCTCCTCACTTTGCAACAATACGGGCGTGACCAAACTCATAGGCAATGTGGCGCTCTTTTCAATTGCGCTATTCGCTTGTTTTGCCGCATACACAATCCTCTACGCCTCGAGCCCTCGTACCTATACGGTTGAGTTGCGGGATGCCGGATTTTTCCCCACAGAACTCACACTTCGCAACGGCGATACCGTGATATTCAAAAACGTCGGTACTCGTGCCATGTGGCCCGCGAGTGACCCGCACCCGACTCACGAAGACCTTTCCCCGTTCGACCCGCAAGACGGTATCGAACCCGGACAATCATGGACATATACGTTTACCACCCCCGGGAGTTGGAGATACCATGACCACTTCAACGTGACATCACAAGGCGAGATAGTGGTACTCCGTAATAGTGGAGCACGTCCCGATTCGGTCACGAGCGGACACTGCGACGGCCCGTGTTTCGACGAACTCATACGTGATACCGTTCACTCTGAGGGTATTGATGCTGCGTTCAAAATTTTTGAAGCAACCTACGCTCAAGGACAGCTTCCGCGCGCGTGTCATTGGACCGCGCATGAGATTGGCGAAGCTGGATATGATCTCTTTCGCTCAGGAAAGAATTTCTCGATATCGGTTGCTACTACCTACTGCGGCTACGGCTTTTACCACGGGTTCATGGAACAGCTTCTGCGCGAGAATCCTGATCCCGCATACGCCCTACGTTTTTGCGATACAGTCAAAGCGCAGTTGGGCGATATGGGACTCTGGAATTGTTATCACGGTATCGGGCACGGATACACCGAAGACCCTCCTGAGCCTTCGAGCATTGGCGACTTCCAAAAAATCATAGCGCCGGGCATTGCAATGTGTGAGTACCTATTCAACAAAGACTTTCGGAATCTCAATTTGTGTCTCACCGGCGTTTTTACAGTTCCGGTCAATTTTGCCGCCGACGAAAAATATGGACTCTCGATGGATCCAAGTGACCCCTTTGCCGTCTGTCGCACACAGCCGTACCTGTACTGGAAAGCCTGCTACGGCGAATTCGCCGCAAAACTTGATACGGTATTGGAGTGGGATATTCGTCGCCTTCCTCCATACGTACAGTCGCTTCCGGATGAAAAACTCAAACGGCTCGTCGTGTGGGTAGTTCCCTCTGTCATGATGGCAAAAGACATCCTCGCTCCTGAGCATTCGCGATACATTGAAGAGTGTCGCGTGAGTTTCACCGGCCAGCTCCGCCGTATTTGTTGGGGCGGGAGCATCCTCGGTTTTTTCCAACACGGCGAACCGCAGATGCAATACGAAAAGATCTTGGATTTTTGTAATGCAGAGGCGTGGAAAAGTGCGGATGAACGAATGTTCTGCTGGGGAGAAGGATTACGCCAGATGCGTCAAAATTACCCGCTCGACAAAGTGAAGAACATCTGTCCGAGTGTTCCTGAACAGTACCGCTATCTTTGTCTCGATGTGGAACACACTCATAGATCGCCATATGATGACCCGTCATTCGACACGAAATGAACTACACGAATGCAAAGAAAGTCCTCATGACATGCTTGCTGCTGTATGCAGCAATCGGCTTTGGTGCACACGCAACTCGTACATCCACGGAGGACGTATATCCTTTTTTCTCGTGGTTTCTCTTTGTGACCGTTCCACCGCGCATACAAAGTGAATTTGATATCGTGCTCGTCTCTGTAGACGGAAATAGACTTGATACGCCTGCCCCGCTTCTTGAGCGTCCCGAAGTCTTCTCCGGTGGCGCAATGTCTCTACAGGGCCTCTCGGCCATTGCTGAGCAACTCGCGCGTTCTGTACAAGAACAGCGGGGAGAGCGTACCTCTGCATTACGACGGGAACTCGATACACATTTTATTAATTCGCGAGCGTCATACGTCGTACGTGAAAACACCTACGATCCTATCGAGTATTTCAAGAATAAACGCATTGCATCGAGTACGATACTGGCAGAATTCCGTGTCGGAAAATAAGTATGAATGTCTCTCCTCTCAACATAATGAAGCGTGGCTACGCGCGAGCCGAATCAGCACTCGACCAGTTCGTGAAAGGCGGCGTAGATTTCGAAAAAGCGAAGCTGCTCATCCCCTTCTTCTACTACTTTCTGTTCTTCATGGCCTTCTCACGCCTTGAGGGACTGAATCACACGATTGCAGCAGGTGCCGCCAATTTTGTACCACGTCTCCCGATTTTTTGGGCGCAGCATATGGAGTATGGAGTCATCGTAACAATTGTGTTCATGGTGTGGGCCTGTACGGCGCTCTTTGCATCAGTTTTTCCGTATGCTCGCAGCGCACGCATACTCGCGTTTGTCGGCCTTTTCCAGTATCACGCCTTACTGAGTTCATTCGGAGGTCCGAATCATCAATGGGACCATTGGCTCTGGATATCCTTCATCCTTATATTTCTCCCCACTCTCACCCGCGAACCTTCCCTCGATACACGTCGAACATTCTCGCTCGTCTTCTGGGGAGCGCAAGCATTTCTCCTCCTTACCTACACGATGGCGGGAGTGGGCAAACTCATCTACGCTGGTATCCAATTCTCACAAGGGCAAGCGCACGCATTTTCGCCGGACGCGGGGGCGCTCTACGCAGCAACTCAATTGAATCTCATGAACGAGACCGTACCGCTTGGGAACATCATCATCTCGCACCCGTGGCTCGCGTGGGTGCCTTTCATAGTACTCCTCGAGCTTCAGACGTTTGCACTTATCGCGGCCTTCCGACCGCAACTTCACCGCGCATGGGGAGTCGGACTCATCCTCTTTCATCTCGGTACCTTCCTCACTATGCGCGCAGTCTT
>JBKJSQ010000087.1:0-2757 GCA_046594495.1 Minisyncoccia bacterium
TGTCGCCCCGACCAATTTGTGCGCGCCGATCCCAGCAAGGCTGCCCGTAGCTCAACTGGATAGAGCACCAGCCTTCTAAGCTGGGGGTCGGGGGTTCGAGTCCCTCCGGGCAGGCCAAACCAGACTTTCTAGACGACTCAGTCGGACTCATGTCACTGAATAATCAAATTACTGATGCCCGCAGGTCCGATTAGATGATGCCCTGACGCCTGATCAGCGCAGCAATGTCATCACCCACGGCGCCTGTGCACTCCTTGTTCCAGGCGCTGACGAAAGCGTTGCCATTCCGCCGACACCAATGGCAGCGCTAGTCGCCCACTTTGGTGAGCGCGAGGAATCCATGCGGCCGTCGATCAGCAACTACAGCGCGGCGCGCAATGTTGCCGGCGGTTGGGAGGCAGCGCTTGTCGGGCTGGCCGCTCGCGTCACGACGAATACTCTATCGACCGTCGACCAGATGGAATTGGCCGACGCTCAGGCCGTTCTCGGCAAACATGGTGATGTCCGCGTGTGGGCCGTCACGTTGGCGCAGGCGCTGGGCGATTATTGACGCCGAGTGCCACCGCAGCGCCTACAACTGGTCTGGCTTACTAAGAAGTTATGTTGCAGTTGGGGAATAGATGTTGTTCAACGGTGGCAACCTTCCCTCTTGAATTAAATTTATATTCAGCCAAGTGCGTTCTACTTTGTTTATGTCGTTCGTCTCAAGCCAATAGACAAAGACTGCACGTCCAAACTTAGACGATTCAGTCTTCTGCGGTGAATCGAGATGCTGGACTATTCGCCGCCGAATGTTGTTTGCGAGGCCCACATATAGAACGTCTTTGTCGTAAGTGCAGAGAGCGTAGCAACCAGACCTTGCAGGAATAAATCTTTCTCTGCTTCTTCGGAAGGGTTCACGCAAAAGAGGAGGGGGGCTCAAATTCTCTAACTTCATAATTCGATAGAGCCTCCTGCCGAAGACTTATGCAGCGCCTTGGCCATCTCTTGAGATACGACGTTTATTGCCCCAGCATTCAAGAAGCTAGACTTACCGCCTTTAGCCCACCATTCTGAGTGACCCACGCCAGCGTAATCGCCTTCGACGTTATCAAAGCAGGAACGAAGAAGCGCCTCCATTGCTGAAGTAGTAAAACTGCCTCGATCTTGAAGCTTGATGAAAAATGGAATCGAAAATTTGCAAAAGAGCTCCACGCCGTTGTACTTATATAAGACCGCTGCATTGCCGTCATCCAATATGGTTGCAATCGCCTTCCAATAATTTAGGAAGATCTTCCGTTCCTTGTCTACGTCTTTGACTATAGTTGCAAGCGGATTATTAGCCGTCAATACATATTTAACAATTGCCTTAACGAATGAACGCTGATTTACAGTGCCGCCGTCTGAGTCGGCATTGGCCATCCTGATCTTGCCCTGCCATGGCGAATCTATTGTTTCATTTAGGAAGTCAACATACTTTAGCGCTCTTTCAACCTCCCCTTTTTCTACGATATTTAAAATCCACTTTGGCAGACTTGGAAGGTCATCTTCAGTGTCCAGCGCATCGCTCAATCGCGCGACGATACGTTGTTCGACCGACTTGTCGACACTGCGCTGTGTCGTGTTTACAATCAGGAAGTGGCACATCTGTGCGATCTTGGGTAGATTAATCGCGATATTTACAGGCACTTCGAAATCAAGTACGCGAGGGTCCTTTTCCGCTGCCATGCGGAGTCCCTCTAGCCGGTGTTGGCCATCAACGACGCTAAACGGTCCGACATGTGAAATGTCAATTTCTATAGTGTTGGTAGATTCGTCAAATGCTATTGACTTGTCTGTAGCAAGAAAAACTGATGTGGGAAGAAAGGCGTCATCACTGTCTTGGCCTCTAACAATGTAATCAGCCAACTTTCTCGCCCTGGCCTTGTTTAATAGCCGCTGATAGCCCTTGTCGTTAATGTTATCGGGATCGAGTGTTTCTACGCTATAGAAGCCATCTGAAGTTAATTCTCGAACCTTCAGTGAGGTTGTGTAGAGCACCAATGCTCCCTGACGAACCCGCGAGGCAGCGATCACTATCTTACTTTGCAACATGGGAACTCTTTCAGTTCGGGGGATAGGCGCTAGCGATATTAACTGCGTGTTCGGGGTTCCTCTCGCATACGATCCTCCGCGAGGAGGCCGCAACCCGTTAAACGCAGACCAGTTACCCAGTGCGATCACTGCACTCGTTTCATTGAGTCCATGACATCTCGCGAGAGAAATTGCTTCCGACGAGCTAGGACGTTGTCCTGCGTTGTCCCGCTTGTAAATATCATAAAGTAGCCAAAGGGCAAAGCCGACTGATCCTGGCCGTTGCCTACCAGCGCCGTTTCGATATTCATTGCTGTAGCACGCTGTCGCGGCAGCATATTCTGGGCCCGATATGAATGCGGCCAAGGTTTCGGCAGTTTGCATTGAAACGCAATCGACACTATTTTTCACAACGGGTATCAAAGGAAGTCGGTGGACAGCAGCAAGCTCACTGACGCGGCCTAAGTTAGTATTTTAAGGTTGGCGTACTAACTCGGGCATCTGTCTCCCTAACTCTTTCTGCGAATCGATCGCCTTTTTCCAAATTTGGAGCGGGATTGCGATTTCCTCGCACCTCCAAACGAACAAGCGCCCATCGTTAAGTACGATAGCTTCAGGCAATTTTCCAGCGCGGCGTCCATATAAAAATCCAGCACGACTGATACCGAGAAATTTTATGAGCTCGGACGCCGTAATGTATTGCTC
>JBKJSQ010000035.1:0-11831 GCA_046594495.1 Minisyncoccia bacterium
ATCGGAGACAAACCTCCTTCTTGTGTCCGTGATACCAGTCGAAGCGCGATCTCATCCATCGACAATACAGTGAGTCTGAATACCCGCGTTGAAGGATATTGTTCGACGAACGCAAGCAATGGCTCTTTGAATTCGGCGCGCGAAAATGTTGCTGGTACGACTACGCGTCGCGCGTTTTGTACGAATACACGAACCTCATCGAATAGACGCCGATACGAATCCACCATCACAGCGAGCTCAGCGGTGGCTTCTAAAATCTGTCCACTCGATGCGGGATGGTTCAGTTTCCGAATTGCATCGACGTCAACAATCCGGTAATCCGCTGTGCGAAAAAGCGCATGAGCGGCCGCAGTTTTTCCGTGCAGCGGGGGTCCTGTGAGAATCACAACTTCCGCACCCATGCCATAGTCTCCATCGTTTTGAGCAAACGAGATTATGCAACCTAAATTGCATTCAGTCAATCAAATGTTCAAGCCCTGCGACTGTACTCACAATGCGTCGATTGGCAGCGTCAGAAATACTCCACCCGTTCACCTGTGTTGCAATGCCAATAAAAGCGCACCCGAATTCGCGTGCAGCAAGCTCATCGCCAGTACCATCTCCAATAAAAACCACGTCCGGTGCCTCCGCGCGTTCGATCTCGGCAATTCGTCGCAGCGATTCGACTTTCGACGTCGACGACCCATATACGTTTTTGAAATATGCTCGAATACCGAGTTTAGTGAGCGCCTGTTCAAGAGCCTCGTCGGGCGTGTTTGAATTCACATACAACGAATACCTTTTGGAAAGATTCAACAGCGTTTTCTTCACTTCCTCACTCACTTCAAACGCATTTATCTTTCCATTCACAATCTCATTGAACCGATCCGCATACGTTGCCACCTTCTGCTCGACATCGCCGCCAATACCTATTCGCAGCAAAATACTGCGGATAATATCGTATCTGTCCCCTCTGGCATTTTTAAACTCTTCACGCGCCTCCTTGATCGCATGCTCGGGTACATCTTCGCCATACTCGCTGAATATCCACGAATAGCCGGACTGTTTGATTCCTTCCGACGGGATAATGACCCCGTCGAAATCAAAGACGACGACTTTCATGCGCTAGTCGAAATGATGACGACCCCAATTTGAGAGCTTGGTCTTGCGTGCTTCACGCGGAAGGTTGCTGATAGCAGTGTCTTCATAGAATGAGTCGTTGTTGAAGTGTGTAGAAGAAACTTCCTCAAAGATCACACCGGTATCAGTCCAGAAGCGGTGCTTCACACCACGCTGCACAACCGCGACGTCCCCAGGATGCAGTGTCATACGGCGGCCTTCGAGCTCGAGCTCCATCACGCCAGAGAGCACATGGAACGCCTCTTCCTTTTGCAGATGGTGATGGTACGGATGCTCCTGCCCCGGCAATTGCACGATTATCTTTTTGCAGTACTCACGATTAATCACATCAATGATTACAGCTCCCACTTTGCGGAAGTTTTCGAGCCCGTAGTGATGCGAAAGGTCGATCGAGAAATCGATCGGCAGCTTGATGCCCGCAGTATTGAGCATTGCTTTCACCTCGTGGATGGGGTGATACACGAGATCTTGAACCGACGGTGTGAAGTCGCGGGTTCCGTATGCTACCGGCTCGTCAATTTTGTAGGCTTTATCCGCAACGACAAGATCTTCCCGGAAGTCTCCGCTCGAGAGCTGGCCTTCGCGGTATGGAAATGCGAAATTTACATCGGAGCGTTTCACCTTCTGCCCTTTCTTTATAGCCTTCTTCGCAAATACACCGCGCTTCAAGGATGCAAGATCCGCATCCTCTTTCGGGTCCGATTCCCATGTGGAAGACCCTTCGGCATCACGCGCGACTTTCCATGCCTCAATCCAACGGTCAATTTGTTCAGGTGTTGAGGAATAGGCGTTGAGTGTAATTGTTTTGGTCGGCACTCCAACATGGCGCTCAAAGATGCGCGCACCTTTACCGTATGCAATTTGTATTGCCGCCATGTTGTCCGGCTCTTCGTGGGTGGAAAATCCGATCATGATATTGGGATAGCGCTCTTTCAGTATTTCAATATGGCCCAGATTCAATTTATTGTTTGGGGTTGGGTAGATCGCCACGCAATGCATTAGTGCAAAATGTACGTAGCGATGGTCGAGGAACGAAACGAGTCGGTCGATCTCATCAATTGTCATACCGCCAACAGAAACAATCATCGGCTTGCCAGCGGCGGCAGCTTTTTCCAAAAGAGGCCAATCTTTTGCCGAACACGATGCGATCTTCAATATATCCACATTGAGCTCTTTCACCGTTTCAACAGACACTTCGTCAAATGGCGTTGCCATCGTCACAAGCCCGGCTTTGCGTGTCGCATCCACCAACACCTTAAAATCCTTACGCGTGAGCTTGGTCGAAAGAAAGCGCGGCACGTGTTTGTTTTCGGTCTTCTTTTTGTCGGCGGGATGGATAAATGTGTCCATGTCCCGGAACTGCAATTTGATGCACGCCTTGACGCCATGCTTTTTTACAACTTTTCCGAACTGATCAATGATCTTGAGCCCATGATCGACTGAGCCTTGATGGTTGTTCGCCATCTCGAGCGTAAAGAGGTCGCTAAAATCAAACTTTTGTGATGGATTTGTCATAAGTAGATTGTGTCGTAGATACACAATCCGTCAACTGTACATATAGACTTTTCGTGTTTCAATTAGCATCTTGCTCCTCACCTCCTAATCGCCGGTTCAAGAGTAATTCCGCAACTTCAAAATCAAGCGGATGATCGATATTGACCGAGTGTTCCGGTGCCATAAAAAAATAGCCGAGTCGTTTCCCAGACGTTGATTTGAGTTCAAGTACGGTTTTCGGCCACATCACATCCATTGCACCGGTGTGCATATGCACTTTCGGAAATCGTTGACGTTGCAGATTGTGCGGCTCGTCGAAGCCGGTGAATTCTTTTGGCAAGAACGGTTCGAGCACGTCTCCACTCTCAGCAATCTTCCAAAATTTATACGGATGCTTTGGAGTTTCCATGATCGGTCGCACGGCGTCGAGCTCCGGATTATCAATGAGCTTTTGTATCCCCTCATCGATGTCTTCTGGTCGCGTGAGTGGAGCAGTGGGTGGTACGCGCAGCACCATGTCGGGCATGTATCCTTCGTTCTCCTCAAGCCACTGCAAGCTATAGGTAAGAAACTCAACATCAGTTGCCAAGTCGTGGGAAATTTCCGGCGGCTGTATGTACGGCACTTCGGCGCCATACGCACGTGCTATGGTAGCGATCTCCTCGTCATCGGTTGCGACTATTACACGTGTAATGAGTTTCGACTTCTTCGCCGCATCGATCATCCACGCGATCAAGGGCTTTCCCGCAAGGGGTTTTATATTCTTACGCGGTACCCCCTTTGATCCCCCACGAGCAGGAATAACGGCAAGAATTTCCATAGTTACTAGAGTGTAATCGACTGAATGCGTTATTGCAATATCACTCGTTTCGTGGTATTATGCGGCGAGTCAAAAGCCACTAGCAGGAGGTATCCCATGGCACAGTTTGGGTTCGTAAGCCACGACAAGGCACCTACCAACACGTTTCGTTTGCTTTCGGCGCACATGGCGGCATCAGGTTACGCATGTGATTCCCTACTTCTTGATGCCGGCACAGCTCTTGCACCGAGTGGGTCTCTCGACGACCTTGTTTCAAAAAGCGACTCATTGCTCATCGGCATGTCGACGCCTGCAAAAAATTCATGTGTTGAAATAGAAGCAGCCGAAGCGTGTATCAGAGCAAAAAAACCATTTGGATTCTTTGCGGATACCCATGGTGCATGGACGCGCCCTCACTTCGCCCACCTTCGTTCTCACGCTCAATTCCTATTTGTTGTTAATAACGACGAAGCGAACCGGGCAAAAGATCTGTTCCCCACTGCGCGCATTGTCGCGACAGGTAATCCGCTGTGGGGCACATTCTTCGAGGCCGCGAATCGCGATGTAGCGCGCGACCTTATGCAAGGAACCAAATACGAGCGCATCATACTTGCACCAGGTACCAAGAATCCCGTGCACAACACCATTGTGTGGTCAGCGGCGATCCACGCTGCTTCCCGCATCAAAAATCATGCGGTTGTGCTCGCGAAGCACTTCGGGGATAAAACGCCTGACGAGATATACCAGTGGTTCGTGCACTTCGGGAAGAAGCTGAGCGTGCGCGTGATGCTCACGAGTCTACCGCCGGACCATCTCGTTCCCGGTGCAGATTGCGTTGTCAACGGCACCTCGGTACGGGTTCACGCGATCGCGCGTCGAATACCCGTGATTGATTACTACGAACCACTCTCACAAGAATGGCTCGACGACGATACCGGGAGTCACTACGGTTACTTCAGTGACTCCGGTGCGGTTATCGGTGTGTACGGCTCACTGTGGATGGATCTCTTACAGGCGCTCCGCCGCGTGCAAGCAAACCCCAATCTCCTCGTTGACGATCAAGTCAAAGCGGTAGAAAAGGTACAGACAATTGTTGTTCTCGACCGTATGCAGAGTGCATTGGTTTCGCACTGATCTCGACGAATTCTCGACCCCGCACGTGCGGGGTCGTTTTTTTATGCAAGATATTCCAGAATCGCGCCCGCGACACGCTCGGCGGCTTTTCCGTCACGCCGATAGAGCATCTTTTCCTGCAATACGCGCAGGTTTTCTTTGCGATGCGCGGGATTCTTGAGAAGCGCATCGATTTCTTGAAATAGCTCATCGTGACTTTTGACCAGTGGTGCCCCACCGGTTGAAAGCACGTGCTGATAGTGTTCGCGCTCATAGAGGCGCTCAATCGAGCGCCAATATGGTTGCGGGTGATCACCGTCGTAATTGATGAGAATGGACGGACGATCGAGGGCAGCTGCGTCGAGCGTGAGCGTGGATTCCACGTTAACGGTGACTACGCTGTGATACATCGCATTGTAGAGCTGTTGAATATCCTTGTTTGTAAACGAAAACGCGAGTGCAGCGGACACTCCTACGTCGATGGATTTTTCGCTCGCGGAAGAATTAAACGTGCCCGCACGACGAATGATGATGTGCGGAATTGCTAGCCCTTCACACGACGACGGGTACTTCGGGTGAATTTGTGCAAGAACCTGCAATGGTTTTGCAAAAGAACCCGCTTCAATGCGACGACTTACATCTTCGAGAATGTCTTTGGTATACGCAGTCTTCCAATCCCCCGGCACCGAGAAGAATACAAATTCCTTTGCAGGGTCAAGTCTATGGGCTTCCATAAACGCTGTTCTATCCATTTTGAGATCACTCCGAGCATAGGCATCAAACTGGGGAAATCCCGTAACCACAATCGCACCGCTCGGATAATCCCCTATTTGAATGGCCTCGTTTTGGTTTATTTCGTTGAACACGAGCAGTCGGTCCGCCTTCACTCGCGTGAACGCTTTCGTGGTGAGCACATCCCAACTTTTGGCAGTTGCAATCGTTGTCACACCGCGTTTTTTCGCAGCTTTGAGTAGTCGCGTGTCTTCGGGAGAAAACATACCCGGCGAAAACACGAGATCGGGCTTATACGTTTCAAACAATTCGTTCGCATACGTGTCCGGCGTGATCCAATACACATATCGTAACAACTCACGCCACACTCGGAATCTACCCAAAAACCCCAGTACAGAACCGATCCACCCGAGATATGCCGGCGAGCCTTTCGTGCGGTACATGTGTCGTCGAAGAGACGCCGCATGTGTCGGCAAGGAATTCCATCCGATGAAATACCACAACCGCTCTGCCCACGTGAGACCGGGAGGCAAAAGATCAACGATCACATTCGGTCCACCGAATTGCTCCTTATAGTACGAAACGAAATCCTTTCCGCGCACCAAGAGCACGATGCGGTGCCCCGATTGCTTTAAGCGCTCAAATGTCCCACTGCGGAGCACGTTCTTCTCGGTATCGCCGTCATACACTGAAATAAATATAGTTTTCATGGTTTTCACGCGTTCGTCTCAAACCGAACAGTGCTACCGAAACGCGCGAATCAGGAAATGATGGGCGTGTTTTTTTGCCATCATTTCACTGGATGGCGTGACTTCGCTTGCAAAGACAACGATCCTAAAGCCGGCTTGCTTTAGCGTTGTGACCATCGTAGATAAATCATTCTGCGCATTGTCGGCATTTTCGTGGAATTCCATGATGATGTTTTTTATCCGAACCAAAGATCCACTTCGTGCAAGCTCCTGTACGATCACACCTTCCGCACCTTCAACATCCATCTTGAGCAGGTCTACGTCTCCGGTGATATACGCGGAAAGCCGGACGCCACGAACCGTCACTTCGTCAAACTTTGCTGTTTTCGATTTACTGTCAAAAACATCTCGCATCGCGGTGGAGCCACCCGGTTTAGCCGTTTGTTCCCAGAACGTGATCGATCCAACATCACCGGTGGCCGCAGCTTCAATAACCTCAACATTTTGCAATTTGTTCAATGCAATGTTTTTCCGAAGTGCTGCAACAGCTACCGGCGAGGGTTCGAACGCGGTGATCCGTGCGTCCGGATACAGCCATTTAAGGAATATCGTCGTTACTCCAATATTGGCACCACAGTCAATGATCACCGGATTCGGTGAATCGGATTTGAAATAATAGTCGCCAAAAATAAACACTTCCCTGATTATTCCCACGAAATTCGAATACGACGGCGTATAGAACTCGAGACCCATAAATCGCACAGAGTGGGAAGACGCGCGATATCTCCGAAGCCCGTAGAAGGCAAAAAAGAGCTGGAATTTTTTTTGGGTACTTAAATACTCTCGCGATAAGAGCGCTGAGATCTCGTTAAAAAAACGGGAAAACCGGTACATGATATTTTCAAGATACTACCTGTAATTTTTGGATAAAGCTACGGACATGGATGTATATAAGCTCGGCTTCGATATCGCACGCTTCACTAAAGCGTGACCCGATATGAGAGGAAGAACCAGGCAAGGTTTGCACTCACCGCAAGCGTCATGAATGCATACTGCGCACGCGTCGACCAGTTTCGCATTCCCATAAGCGCCACCAATAAGAATGGGACCGCAAGGACATAGAGTAGGCGCGATGAGACATACCCCCATGCATACCCCATGAACGGGGTGGGAAGTGCCGCATATAAAAACCGTCGTCGAGGTGAATCGAGCGTGGGTATTGCCCGCAAACCAAATGGAACGAGTAGCCACGCGAGCCCAATCAGTGCTGCAGTACTCTTGATGATGTTCTTGATCGTAAATTCACTCGAAAAGCCGGAGTTTCCGGCAACCGTGTACCACTGAAAATACGAATACCCGAAATTCACATAGGTGTAGATTTGTACTGGAATCGATGTGGCCGCAATAGCGGCCGCAAACAATCCGATAGACGCACATTTTCTCCGCAGAGACAAATCGGGATGAAACAATATAACGAACCCGAAAATTACACCCGATACCACGCTGTACTCTTTCATCATAAAACCGAGCGCGACCGTTGCGATGTTGGCGACCAGCAGTGTATTGGACGGAGTTTTCGCAAATCTCAGTGTCAGATACAAGGAAAATACGTAGAAAAATAGAGCGCCTGATTCCATGTAGACATCGATACCGTATTTCAGTATCGGGTAACTCAGTGCGATCAGCAGCACAAAATAGACGGCGAGCCGTCGATCTCGAAAGAATTCGTACGCAAGCAAAAAGCTCGCAACTATCAGTAAAAAGTAAAAGAGTACCGACTGCACAATGAGCGCTTCCTGATACCCTGTCCACGGACCGATTATTGCGACCAATACCGGACCGAGCGGTTTGAGAATTCGGTAGACCGAGGGTGAATCCGATTCCCCGTTCAGATACATCGCAGTTTGTATGTATTCATGCGAATCGCTGCTTGGAGTAACTCCAATAAACTGTAGCTTTACGAAAACCGCAACGGCCCCCACTACGAACAGCGCGGCTAGAATTTTTTGTGTGGTTTTGTCGCGAAGGATGTCCATATACTTGTTATTACACTCGTCGCTTAATTGCCACGGCGACAAGACTGACACCAAACGGAAGTTTGATCCATCGCATGAAATGCGATTCTATGCTGATGCAACCGTAAAAGAGCGAATCGATCAGCGACGGAAGCGCAAAGGAACTCTCCCCCGAATTACCGGTAGTGCGTGCCGCGAGTGCAAGCGGATACAAAATCGTATTCCAATAACTCACAAACTGTACGTGAAATCCTGCATGCTCGAGCACGCGAACGAGCGTCGCACGGGAGTATCGCCGAAAATGCATATTTTGTACGTCGTGCGTGCTCCACAAAAGCATACCCGCAGGAACGGTGACAACGAGCCTCCCGTCGTCGCGAAGCGCTCCATACAATCGCTCGAGCTGCGCGGCATCATGCTCAATATGCTCAAGTACGTCGAGCAGCCCGATTAGATCGTACGTGTGTGAAAGCGATTCGCGCTCATCAGTAAACACCGATGTGTAAGCTTTTTTGGAAGCAATGGCCGCCGGATCTCGCTCGGGCTCGAACGCACTGACGCGAGATGCAAGCGTGGCGAAGAGCGGAAACATTGCGCCATACCCTGCCCCAAAATCCAGCGCCTCATCTGCTTTCGTAAAGCCGGAGTACGAAAGCGCATCTCGTACGATGCGACTGCGACCTCGGTACCACCATGAATTTGTGCCGCTCTGCATGCGAGCATATGCCGTGGAATCCATATGCCGGCAGTATACAGGAAGGCATATTCTCGCGAATATTAGGTGCGACGAATGAACCGATAGTGCACCAAATTGATCACAAACTCCGCCAGTGTCCGAATTTTCACAAACGATGAGCGGTGCTCGTTTTTTAGAAATACCGTGGGAAGTTGCACGACATTAAATTGCATCTGAGCCGACTGAATCGCAATTTCAGCATCGATGAACCAATCGTCAGCGCGCAGATCAAGTTGCTGAAAGGCATGTCTTGTAAAAAGTTTGGGCTTGGAATTGATGTCGATAATAGTGACGTTGGAAAATAGGATTCTCGTGAGTCTGTTGAAAATGCGCGATATGAGAATGCGACGTGCTCCATCATGCCGTGTCACTCGATAGGTTTGTGCCATGTCTGCATTTTTCTCTTGGAGCGCTTGGTACAGTCGGAGCACATCCTCGACAGGATTTTGAGCATCACCGTCAATAAATGCAATCGTAGTGCCGCGTGCGGCGCGGAGCCCACTGCGAACATCCCAGCCAAACATACCCTGCTTGATGTCCGTGAGTGCTACGACGCGCTGATTGTTAGCAGCAATGTCACGCACAACGGCTGGTGTTGTATCGGTATCAGCACGCGCTTCATCGTAATTGCCGACCAATACGAGTTCGTAATCGATCGCTGCACTATCGAGCGATTGCTGCATCCTTGAAACGACCGTGCGCGTAAGCTCTCCCGCCCGATAGCACAATATAACGACTGACAAATCAGGCGCTTCGATTGATCTGTCACTCATACGAATCGTGATTGGACACGCGAATAGATAGCAGCGATTGCTGCAACAGCGAAGGCGAAAATAATAGGATTCACTGCATACCGATGCCGCGCTTCCACACCGATAATCGTGGAAAGAATCGTTGCAGAAAAATATGCAAACAGTATGAGCACAAACCATCCGACCGCCGTTGTGCGGTACTTCCACAACCCGAGGATGCACAGCGCAAATATGCTTGCCCAAAATACCCGATCGAAGAGCGCAACAAGTATGAATGGTTCCGTAATGCGACTCATGAATGTTTTGACTGCCACAACCGGCCCCTCACTCCCAAGTAGCATCGTGTAGGAAATGGATTTTGACGGCGGCGCGAGCCAGCCCATACTTTTGAACAAATACTGATAGTTACCGGCAGTCCAGAATGTACCGACGCCGAGGGCATACAACTGTGCGAATCGGAACGGGTGCGCATAAATAATTTCGCGCGCTTTCTCCCCGTAATATTCTCCGTTGGCAAATGTTGCAATATTTGAATCCGGCGCTTCAGCGCGTGCTCGAGCAAGCAGTTCTTGCTTTGCGGTTTCGTATGGGATATTACGATACGACGCGTCGGTTGCCCCTGCACCATATACGTACAGCATATATTCCCGCATCGAAATGAGCTCAAAATGATCGAATTGAATCTTGTTGCGCACATACCACGGACTCAAGATAGCGAATGAAACCGCTGCGATGATGAGCGATGCGGTGAGTGCTTGACCAATACTTGTTTTACGCACGATCGCACGCCCAAGAAACATGACTGCGATAAAAATCGGCAGGTACAACATTGCAGGGCGAAAATAATTTCCGATACCAATTGCCATGCCAACGATAACCGCATCGCGCACACTCGGCGCTTCAATCCAGCGCATGGCGTAAGTTATCGCAACGAGAAACGCGACGGTAAAGAAAACGTCGGGCAACAAAATCACACTGTAATACACCTGAATCGGTTCGACCGCCGCTATAATTCCCACAAAAAAAGCAGCGTGCTCAGAAAGTTTCAGTTTCACTCGCGCAAACCACATCGCCCACACGGCGATACCTGATGCGAAAACTATTTGAATGAGAGAACCCGCAATAAGCGGAAGATGCAAGATTCGTAAAAGCATCAAAAATGCCGGGTATCCTGGAAGCCGGAAGGTTTCCAAAATGCCGTCGTATACATAACCTACTCCGGCGAGCGTATTGTCGGCGAGGGTCAGGTACCGCGTCGTATCACCAAAAATAATCGACTGTTCACTGACTGTCAGATAGAGCCATAAAAGCACGATTACTCGTACGGCAATAGCTACAAGAAAAACAACCCCGATCTTTTTCAGGAGCGGCCGATTTTCACGAGCCCACGTTATCAACATGGCGTTTTACGATAAATATTTTGTACTCTCATACCACTACGGCTATCGATTTTATCTTTTGAACTATTGCAAACAAGCCATCGGAACGCGCTTCACTAAACTGCGTCACGATCCAGTCGGAGCTCACGGGTATCCCATACCCGACGCTATCTTTCATCTTCGCCAGGAAGTGCACGGATCGTACGCGTAATAGCCCTTTGACCAGTACGCTCGATTCTCTTTGGCTATCACTCTTGACCATGTTTCTAACAGAGTCAATCAGGCCAAATGATATCGTGTCCATCATATGAGTAGTGGAAGTATACGGCACCCGTTGTAATACGTGAAGAATACTCATCTGAGCACAATATCTGTATAGTATTGATATGAATACTGGCAATGAAATGGAAAAAAACTGGAGCAATTGGCGTATCGCAAATTTCCGATTCTTCGAAGCACGACTTTCCCAATTCTCGAACGAAAATGATCTTGTAGATCTTGGCGCAGGGCCCGTACAGTTTAGGAGTCTCTTTAAGCGTTTTCGATACATCGGCGTCGATTTCCAGAAGTATACTGATGTATCAATCGTCGCAGATTTAAATGGGAGCATACCGCTACCCGATGCGTCCGCAGATATCGTTACGCTTTCGAACACGCTTGAACACTTACCCGACCCTCGAAATGTACTGAATGAAGCAAGACGCATGCTGCGTAAAGACGGTTTAGTCGTCGGTACGGTGCCTTTTTTAATGCAGATTCATCAGGCACCGTACGATTTCAACCGATACACTAACTTCCATATCGAAAAGCTCCTTCTCGATGCCGGATTTAATACTATTGAGGTTGTGCCGCTCGGAAAAATGATTGACACCTATAACTCACTTGAACTGAAATTTTTTGACCACGCGCTTGCAAACTCTTCAAATCCCCTATTAAATTTAATCCGTTTGTGGCGTCGACTCGAAATGCGCTTACTGCGCCCGTTGTTCACCGCGGCGTCGAG
>JBKJSQ010000053.1:0-5789 GCA_046594495.1 Minisyncoccia bacterium
ATCCGGACGTCACGTTGTATCCCGCCTGGTAACCAAAGGCATTGTTACCTCCGCTCGTGGTGTTGTAGAGTGCAAGATAACCAAGTGCGTTATTGTTGTTGCCGACAATATTAGAACCGAGTGCGCCAAAGCCGAGGGCATTGTTTCCGCTGCCGGTGGTATTTAAGGTCAGTGCAATGGCACCGAGGGCGTTGTTATCTGCACCCGTGGTGTTGAAAAGGAGCGCCTCTTTACCCAATGCGTTGTTTCTGCCACCGGTAGTATTAGTCCGGAGTGCGCTTTTGCCTAGCGCGTTGTTGTCATCCCCAAATGTATTCGCCGCAAGCACATCGAGGCCTACGCCGAAGTTATCAAAGCCCAATGAGCTAGCTATGAGTGAAGTCGTTCCCGCACCAGATCCGAAATAAATAGAACGGTTGGTTGTCGAGGCAGCAAAATACGTTTCGCCTGCGATCGTTATGAGCGAAGTGGTCGACTGTCCGATAAAATTGATGACACTACCGAGCTTAAGCATTCCAGTCGTCGTTGCACCACCATTAATAGTGAGTCCTGAAATTGCAGTTCCTCCACCAATGGTGGTGGAAGCATACGCAGTGAGGCCTCCGTTGAAT
Source organism: Minisyncoccia bacterium (assembly GCA_046594495.1). GTDB lineage: Bacteria > Patescibacteriota > Minisyncoccia > Phycocordibacterales > UBA2100 > UBA10103. The sequence continues at coordinate 612 of JBKJSQ010000053.1, forward strand.
TGAGTGAGAGTCGAGGTGGCGTTGCCGGTGAGGGTGAACGGGTACGCGGATGCGAGGCCAGATGGCGTGACGTAGTCAGTGCCTGCGACGGCGGCAATGACAGAACCTCCCGTCGTTGTTTTGAGAATGGAGCTTGCGGCGATGTTGGATATGGTGAGGTTGGAAGTCGATGCGGTACCAATATAGGCGATACCGGAGACGGTGATTGCAGTGGACGATGCATAAGGAATCGTGTTTGCACCGGTTGCCGTTGAAGTGAGTGCTCCGGTGAGTGCGGCGGTGTTGAAGTACGATGCTCCGGATGCGCTGAATGCGGTGGTGGATGCGTATGGAAACACTGATGCACCGAGTGTTGAAGTGGCAAAAAATCGTGCGGCGGTTGGAGTGGAAGTTGCACTCACCTGTCCGGATGAGTTCGTTGCAAGCAGACCGTTTTGGATGCCAGAGATAAAGAGGTTCGTGGTGGACGCGATACCAGTTGAAAGTGATGTAGTGGTTGCACCGGTTGCGGTGATGTTTGCGAATGAGTTCTGGCCGGTGAAGGTGTTGTTTTTGTAGGTAGTTGGGACAGTCGTCGAAGACTCCATGTAGTAATTCTGCGAAGTGGTGGAGAAGCCGAGACCCTGCGTGCTCCAGTAGTTATTTGAAGTGGTCGAGAATGAAAGACCGGTGGTAGCCCAGTAGTTTGATGACGTGGTCGAGAATCCAAGACCGACACTGCTCCAGAAGTTGGCGGAGGTGGTGGAAAAGCCTGATGCGTTGGAGAGACACGTACTGTTTACTGCGTAACAGCCTGTGGAAATGTTGAAGCCGACGTTGGAGGTGGAAGTTGCGGAGCCGGAGATGTTCAAGCCCGAGAGTGTGGTTGTACCAAAGCCCGTGGATGAGACGGAGAGGAACGAGTTGTTGGTGGAGTTGGCTGCATTGGTGGATGATGCGATGGAGAAGAGTGTTGCATTCGTATTACCGTATGGCTTGAAGACCGAGAGCGACGCGTCCGGTGTGGAGGTACTGATACCGACATTCCCGGTAGAGGAGACAACAAACTTGGTGGCGCCGGCATTTTTCAAATTGAGGAAGTTGCCGGTGAAGGTACCGGTCGTGCTCGCGAAGTTCATCAAGAGTCCGGTGCCGGTGAATGCGGAAGTGTCCTGCAAGAGTGATACCAGTGCGTCAGCAGACGTGATGGTGCCGCTGTATGCGCGGAGTGCATTGCCTTGTATCGTGCCACGTGATTCTGCATACACTCCTGCCGGTAGGAACACACTTCCCGCATCCCCTTCGGTTGTACCCTTTACACCAAAGGTGCGGCCAAAGCCGGCGATTGCCGTGTTTTCGCCTTGTGTGTTGGTGCCACGATGCGCTTGTACTTCGAGGCCACGGACCACGTTTGCAAGTGCGGTGTCGTCTTTCACGCGCATGATGGTACCCACGAGTGTGTTGGCGGTTACTGTTGGGGCGTTGATAAATTCGAAGTCGTTGCCGAATGTGGTGCCACCACCTGTTGGAGTGAACTTCAAGAATTCATTGATGCCTGCATATGAGGTGGTGCCTGTATATGTTTTATCAATCGTGAGTGGTGCGTTTGGTGATGTGGTGCCGATACCGATATTGCCACTTGTTGCAAAGAAAAGAGAGGATGTGCCGACGGCGGTGTTGTTGCCAGAGAAGTATGCAACTTGTCCTGTGGTTCCGGTGAGTGAGCCGCCACTGGTGAGACATGTGCCGTTAACTGCGAAGCAGCCATTGGCGATGTTGAAACCGTTGAGACCCGTTGATGTACCGGTCGTAGTGAGGAGCCCGATGGTCGATGAGCCGAAGGTTGCGGCATTAGAGAAGAGATTGGTGGATGAGGCGGTGGTGGAGAAGAATGATGTGGCAGTTGCATTGCTGAGCGTGAGATTGCCCGTGAATGAGTTCGTACCGGAGAACGTGTTGTTACCGGAGAACGTATTGAAATCTGCGAGCAGTGTGGATGAAGCGGAGCTTCCTCCTGCAGTGAGACAGGTGCCGTTTACTGCATAGCATCCTGCTGTGAGGTTGAAGCCGACGTTGGACGTTGATGTTGCGGAGCCGGAGATGTTCAAGCCCGAGAGTGTGGTCGTACCAAAGCCGGTCGACGAAACGGAGAGGAGTGTTGAATTTGTGCTACCGGATACATTGGTCGATGAGGCGATTTGGAAGATGTTTGCAGCACCTGAACCGTACACTTTTTGAAGAGCGAGAGTGGCGAGCGGAGTAGATGTGCCGATACCGAGATTACCGGTCGATGTGGCCTGACCGATTCCAAAGATTCCCGTGCCGTACAGAATGTTGCCGAGATTGAGCTGACCGCTTGCGGTTGCGGACGGTAGAGAATTGTTGTTACCGATGAGAATGTTTTGCGATCCGGTAGTGAGGTTTGCGACTGCAGTCGATGACGTAGCAGACGCGAGAATAAGGTTGTTGCTACCAGTGGTGATGCCGTAACCCGACTGGTAACCCAGGAGTGTATTGAAGTCTGAGTTATCGCCCACACTTGCGCCCGCGAGGTACCCAAGCATTGTGCCTCCCTGATTTTTTTATTGCGCAGTTCCCTTGCCTGCACCGTATCCAAGCGCAACGGTATTGGTGGCGGAGCCGTTGAAATTCATTGCCTCGTAACCAATCGCCGTACTGTTGGAACCGCTTATGTTGTACTGCAAACTATTTGCGCCAAGTGCCGTGTTGTACAAACCGGATAAACCTTGTCCGTTATTGGAGCTCAGAGACGCATATCCAATGCCGACGTTATAGCCTGCTCCGCCTGCGCCACCGGTTACGACATACAAAGAACGATACCCAATGCCCACGTTATTTCCGGAACCACTATTCAGGAACATTGAACTTGCGCCAATAGCCACATCTCCGCCCGAGAATGATCCGGCGCCGCCCTGTTGCGCACCACTTCCGATCGCCACGTTATTTGATGTATTGCTAATTGAAGCTCCTGATTGGAATCCAAAACCGACGTTGGATGCACCGCTCGTAACACTCTGCAATGCCCGGGTGCCGAAGGCTGCGTTGTCTGCGCCACTTGTCACCGAGATGAGGTTGCTTGCGCCGAATGAATAGTTATTACCGGTAGTGGAAGCCGCAAGAATCGATTGTCCACCGAGCGTCATGATCGTGGTGGTGGAAGTTGTTGCAGCAAAGTTGAGAGCGCCATTGAGGTTGAGTGTTGAAAGCATCGCCGTGGAGCTCGCGCGCAATCCGCTATTGAATTGATTGATGCCTATCCATGAGTTGGAATCAGTGAGTAATGTCGATGATGCAGCGGTTCCATTGAAGGCAGTGAGACACGTGCCGTTTACTGCGTAGCATCCAGTAGAAATGTTGAAGCCATTTGAGAACGATGACGATGCACCACCGAGCTGCGTAAGTGCGCCGGTGTTGGATATAGAGAAGAGCGCGGTGGTTCCGCCAGCGGTTGAGCTTGAGATCTGGAAGAGCGTGGTGAGCGTATCGCCGTTGTTTGCAGCGATGCCGAATTTACTGGTCGGGCTTGTTGTACCGATTCCGATGGTGCCTGAAGTCGGAAGTGTCCAGCCAGTTGATGTGGCCGGAAGCGTACCGAAGATGAGGTTGCCGATGTTGAGCTGTCGATTTGACGTTGGTGAAAGGAAGAACACATTGGCGCCGATGCCAATGTTGCCGCCGCCAGTTGTGATGGTTTGCGGTGTTGTTGAGCTATTGTCGCCGATCAATGTGTTGCTGTATCCGGTTGTAATCGAATACCCTGCTTTATTGCCAAGCACTATGTTGTTTACACCCACCGTGTTACTTAGAAGCGCATTACTACCAATCGCAATATTTTGGGATCCTGTCGTGTTGTTCAACAGTGCAAATTCACCGAATGCATTATTGTTGGAACCACTTGAATTTGTGTACAACGCACCATCTCCGAATGCATTGTTATCGTGGCCTGTCGTATTGCTGTAGAGCGCTCGGAAACCGATGGCGTTGTTGTAGTACCCCGTAGTGTTTGAAAAAAGATTTTCATAACCGATAGCATTGTTGTATTGGCCAGTATTTTGTGCAGTCGCGCTTCCCTTCAAGGCCTGATAACCAATCGCGATGTTATGTATAAATCCAGTATTGGTGGCATTCGCCATTGCGTACTGACCAATTGCGTAGTTGCCAGTTCCAAAGTTTTGTCCCGAGGTGGTCGCGCCTGCGAAGTAATAGTTGTTCAGTGTTGTAGAGCCGTTGGCGATGGTAATGCCGTTGAGCAGATAGCCTCCGGTACCGGAAACATTGAGACTCCCGGACGAAGTTGCATTCGTTACCGTGATGTTCTGGAAGCTGTTTGTACCGGTGAAGGTGTTGTTCTTGTAGGTTGTTGGAACCGTTGTGGATGACTGGAAGTAGTAGTTTTCTGAGGTGGTGGAGAAGCCAAGACCTTGCGTGCTCCAATAGTTGGATGATGTGGTGGAGAACGAAAGACCTGTTGCGGTGAAGAATGTGTTTGATGTTGTAGAGAATCCAAGACCGACTGAACTCCAGTAGTTAGCAGAGGTTGTGGAAAACGATGTATCGACGGTTGGCAAGCATGTGCCATTCACCGCGTAGCAACCGGCGGCGATGCTGAAGCCGTTTGCAGTGGTGGATGTTGCGGTGCCAGTGAGATTGAGTGCGGTGGTTTGTACGCCACCAGCGAATGTGGAGGTGCCGGTGCCGGATACCGTGAGCGAGCCTGCGGTGAGCGCACCGATGGTTGCGCTGTTGGAGAAGAGGTTGGTGGATGAGGCAGTGGTTGCGAAGAATGATGTGGTGGTTGCACCTGTTGCGGTGATGTTGGCAAAGGTTTGCAAACCAGTCCATGTGTTTACATCGGCAAAGAGTGTTGATGATGCCGAGTTGCCACCGCTTGTGAGACAGGTACCGTTTACTGCAAAGCATCCGTTGGTGATATTGAATCCGTTTGCAGCGGTGGAAGTTCCCGTGCCGGTGAGATTGAGTGCGAGCGATTGGATACCACCTGCAAAGGTGGAGGTGGATGTGTTGGATACCGCGAGGTTGGTGATGGAGGTGGTGCCTGCAGATAGCGTGGAAGAGAAAGCTCCGGTGCCGGCGTTGAAGGTGCCGATGGTTGCAACGTTGGAGAAGAGATTGGTCGATGATGCGATGGTTGCAAAGAAGCTGGTCGAAGTCGCTCCA
>JBKJSQ010000090.1:0-3392 GCA_046594495.1 Minisyncoccia bacterium
TGATTTTGGCGTAGAGCCGTACCTCTATTCCGCGGACAGACTGCTGGACATGACTCCGAACGCGATCAGCGGAATTTGCTTTAAGTAGGATTCGGCTCCCTTCGGTTCATTCGAAGCATTTCTCGCCATTTTCAAGCCTCGGCATCACGTCCGAGGCTTTTCGTTTTTGCCAGAATTGTGGGTCGGTCCCCGCAGAAATGAGAAACCCCACGCATAAATGCGAGGGGCAAGCAGTGTGGCCTGCATGCGCAGGCAGGTCTGTCCGCGTCGGGCGGGCTTAAAACAAAAAACCCGGCATTGCTGCCAAGGTTTGAGGTCGAGGTAGTCAGGTCCTTACAGGCGACCGCGACGGGGTAAGAGCGGGGAGATTGAGTTTCTCTCGCTTACGCTTGGGTCTTGCGACCCGCTGGTATTTGAAGAGCTCGACGAATTGCAATCGGTTGGGTGAGGTGTGTATCGCGAGAAGCTTCTCTTTGGTGTCACCATCGACGAGCTCGAAATTAACGAATTTCGTCTGCATAAACGCAAACAGGACGCGCCGCAGGTAGTACTGGGGCACCCCTGTGCTCGTTGCGAGTTCGTCAAAGGTCACCCACTTCATCCATGGCATTTCCCACAGTACATTCTGTGCGAACCGCCGGAAGAGATACATGTCGGCGAACCGTGCGGCCAAATACAGCGCACACAATATCAGTAGCGCTGTTTCGTTCAGAGAAAACATCCGGCGTCCTCCCACTTACTGAGGCCTTTATACACGAACCTCTCAAAAATGGGAACGTGCGGCCAGCAATCGGGGCTACGCACGGCAGAAATGAGAAACGTGTCGTGCCTGCCCAGCCCGGGAAAACAAAAACCCCGGCATCGCAGCCGGGGTTAGGTTTGGGGGAACTGCTCTGCAAGTTCCTGTGCATACTTCGTCCGAAGACGTTGTATTTTCCGCGCCTCTTTGATTCGTGCGAGATGAGTTTTAGCTGCTCTCTGCTTATGGACAGATTTTGTCTCGGCCTTATTGGCAAGCGTGGCGAGGCTTCCGTGTGGAATGCCTGTCAGTTCTGCAATCTGCGGGTATGTACAGTGCTCCTGTTCAAAAAAGACCTTGAGCAGCTTCAACTGTGCATCAGTGTAGGGCTTATGCATGAACCGCTCCTTTCTGCCGCGATTACCATACGCGCTTGAGAAATGGTGGTCAATGGTACTGATGTTTGACGAATCGGAGTCAGCCCCTCTAGAAATGAGAAAAGTGTAGCCTATCCGCCATGGGCTGGGTGAAAAAGCCCCGGCATTCACGCCGGGGTTTTTTGGGAACAGGTCAGAGGTACTGTGGGGCTCTAGTCTCTAACCGACGGCCAGGAGCGCGACGCCGGGAATTGGTGTCGAATTGGTGTCAGACACGTCAAAAATGGAATTGGTGTCAGACACGTCAAAAATGAGAAATGTGTGGTGTGGTAAAAAAAAATCCCGAAAGAATAAAAAAATCGTTTTCTGACAAATACAGACATACACCAATCCTAAGCTATAGCTTAGGATTGGTGTACTCCTATAGAACAGTTCTCTGGGTATTTGCCCCTCAGAAATTAGAAACGTGTGGCCTGTCCCCCTTTGGCGGGTGCCTGCCCGGCCAGGGAAAACAAAGATCTCGGCGAGCGTGCCGCGGCCTTGGTTGGTAAACTGAACGGATGAAAGAACGGCCACGAAATGCGCAGCTGTTGCGAGAGGCTCTGATGCGGAGACGGAACAGCGATCAGATAGCAGCTCGAGAAGGGAAGTGGTACATGCGCACCGACAGTAAATCCAATGGCGCTGAGATATCCGAAGATGTGGCCCGGATTGTAAAAGCCGCCCTGTGGCTTCAGGGTCGGCAAGATGCCTATAAAGAAAAGTTCGATCCTTCAAGTGATGTTGTTCTGTCAATAAATTGTCACAAAACAGCCTTTCATGCGCTGGGTTTGATCGACCGCACGGAGGCTGTTACGGGGGAGAGCTCGCTTGAGGCATTTCTAATGCCGCGGGAGTCTTTTGCTGCGTACGACACCGTGGAAGCGCTCGGGGCAGATCTATTAACTCGTCTCAATGGCAAGATGGGTCTTGTGCAGATATGTAACTACTACGACAAGCCGGAACATACGTTCATAGCATCGGCAGATGAAAAAGGTGACATTGTTTGTTTTGAAAAAGAAGAATATGGAGGACGCTTTCGCGTCGTGTCACTGTCGGCCATATTCTCTGCGTTCCCTACGCGTAAGTGGGCGGGGGATACGCTCGATAATCTCGAGAATCCTCGCGAAAAAATTGCTGAGCGTAAGCGAATAGACGAAGAGCCGATTGAGATTGTGAACGTATAACGAAATGAATCGTGTATATATACAAAAACCCCGGCAGTGATGCCGGAGTTTCAAATAGGAAAAAAGGTGGGAAAAAAGGTGTCAGGCACCTTTTCCACGTCGCCGACATTGTTGAGTACAAGAAACCAAGCATGCTGGTATACACACAACTCTCACGGGCGTGAGAGTTGTGTGTATTGGTGATTCGAATGCTACATCGATCATAAATGAGAAACGCGTGGCTTGTCCGCCTTGGTGGGGGTGCAAACAAAAACCCCGGCAGCGATGCCGGGGTTCGATATTGATCGCATCATCAGATGCGCTTAGTGCGCAGGCGGAGCCTTCACCGACTGGTAGTGCGTCTTGACCTTGTCGAGGGTAAGCCCCCACGGTTCCACGGGCTCGAGCTGAGCAAGTCGGATTTTCGAGTAGATCTTGCGGATCCCGCTCACGCTCCCGGCTCGGATCGAGATTTTCTGAAACGTCATGAGCTCGCGATTATCCCTGAAACCCATTAACTCGACCACGGTCTCGACGCGAGCGGTTGCGCCACGGTCGTAGTAGATGCCGTCGGCGCGAAAGCCTTCGAACCACTTTCCCACGTACGAAACATGCTTGACGTACCTGTGGAGCACGCGGGGCACGAGGGTCGACGGATCCATGACGTCGAGCATTGTGCCGGCGTACTTGTTCGTACCCTCGGCATCGACCCGCGTTTCTTGTCCGGCGGCTTTCAGAATATCGGCGCGACCCGAGACGGGTGGTCCCAATTCCTTGACGCCCCTAGCATTCAGCCAAATTCGTAAGCTCATTGTAAAGACCTTTCCTGTTCCGCCCTTCGGTTCTACCGTCCTGCTAAGCAGGATCGGTCCTTCAGTACGGTGAGAGTACAATGCAATTAATCAATACATCTGTCAATATAACGCAATGTTTCAATAGCTTGGAATCACCCCACCTGCGAATATGGCGTACATGGCATATACAAAGAATCCAGCACTGCCCCGCGTCAGACGCGAAGCGGTGTACCTCGTGAAGCAGAAAGGATGGTCGACGAGGAAGGTGGCCCGACAC
>JBKJSQ010000110.1:0-3725 GCA_046594495.1 Minisyncoccia bacterium
ACATGTTCAGCCAGAAAGCACCGCTGATCGAGCAGATCGTTGACGGCAGAGTGTCCATTGCGGCGAACGCGTTGTTCGTCGAAAAGTATGGTGCACGCCTTTCGACAAGCGCTTCCCGACACGAGAATGCGTTCGTGTTGCGGCGGCTCCTCTGGACGCTGTCGCTCGCGAGCATTCGGGAGATCACCGACCAGGTGTAAAGGTTGTTGCCGGTCGTTGTGCGGATGGTATATTTCGCGCGGACGTAACAGTGGTTTCCCGAACCCAGGGGCAGCGGTCTCTTTGCCCGTGTGCCCAGCACGGTATGCCCTGCAAGACGCGATTCCTCAGAGTCGCATGTTCCTTGCTACCGATCCCATGCAATAGGATATGAGCGTTCCTATTCAAAGTCCCCAGGCGCGGTGCGCGCCTGGGGCACCTTTATATATACTTAAACAATAAACGTAAGACTTTTTTATGATCGCACACGCATCCATCAACGTTGGTGATTACGCAAAAGCGAAAGAATTCTATACACGCGTATTGAAAGCGCTTGGGTACACCCAGAATATAGAATATGGCGAGAGTGCCGGATTCAACGACGGCAAAAATACTGATTTCTGGATCGCGCAGTCCGCCAAACTGGTACCGTCCCACATTGCCTTTGAATCGAAGAGTACAGAAGAGGTGCAAGAGTTCTACAGCGTCGCCTGTGCGGCGGGGGCAAAAGACAACGGGGCGCCGGGATATCGCACTGAATACTGGCCTGGCTACTACGCAGTGTTCGTGTTCGACGCTGACGGCAACAACATCGAAGCGGTGTGGTTCGACTACACAAAGGCTGCAGAAAATTAACATCATTCTCACATTCTCAAGAATGTGAGAATATGTTCGGGATTCAGATTCGAGCACTGTCACGTGGGGAGGCATGTTATATTTGCCGCGGATGTAGCAGCGGTTCTTCTTTGGAGAACTCAGGGGTGGCGCACTACACGCGCACGTGTTCCCAGCACGGGATGCCTCCAAGTCGTGATCAATAGGATCCCTGACTTTGCTCTGTCCCAGCACAAAGGAGGCTTACTCCTTTATCCGCCCTCGGGTCCGAAAGGGCTCGAGGGCAACCATTTTATGTTTGGCATTCAGTTTGATTTCTCTGTGCACTCGTAATTGTGTGTGCACAACTCCGCACGGAGAGAGGGGTTTGAGTGCCGTGTTTTGCATGGTATCTTCATGGCGGATCAGATTGTGATTCGAACCAGCGGGAGAGGGCGATGATCAAAGACATCATCAGTGGCGATATACTGCACGACCGGAATCCGGCCGACGTAATCATCGGCATGAACAGCGAACTCGAAGACGTGCTCGGCATCGGCAGAGCCTACGTCGATAAAATTCGCACCACCAACGCGCTCTCGCTCGGCGCAGTCGTGAGCTTCGAGATGCGGGGCGACCGTGAGCTGCACATGCTCATTTGCCACAAGCTGGGCCACGGCGGTTGGAAGAATGCCGACCAGTTCGTGCGCTACGGCATGGACTATCTGTGGCAAAAGCGTCCGGACCGGCTGTACTCCATCGTCAACATCGGCACCGGCCGTGTGGGCAAGCGTGACGGCGCCGACGCAGTGGCAATTCGTTCCGCAATCGCAAGCAGCTTCTTGCAAGCCGACCTCTACATCTACAACGAGGAGCTGGAGCAGGAACCTGCGCACAGCGTGGTCTCGCTGCGGCCGTTCCGCATCTGGCAGATGGACGGCGGCGAAATTCCTCTGCAAGTTGCACGAGCCGCGTAGTCGGTTCATCACAAAGTACGGTCAGAATCATAATTAGGCGCGGGCTTCATGCCCGCGCTTTTTTGTTTGAAACATTCTCAGTATTCCGACCGAGCGGCGGCGAGGAAGTGCCGAAATGGCCAGCTGGTCATTGGCCGACCGACTGTCGAGGGAGTAAGTGCCGAAAGCGACCACGCGTCGGCGCAAGATGTGAGAATATGTACGTACGAGGCGGCGGCTGTTAATATTTTCGTATGAGCCTACCGCTGGAACTAGCATTTGTATTTGGAGAAGTATCCAACGTTTTTCATCGTACGCGCGTTGTCTCGCGGGAGATGGTGGCGGAAAGCACGCTGGCGCTTGTTATCGAGCGACCGGAGAATTTTACATTTACCCCCGGCCAAAATGTGATGGTTTCTATTCCGGGCGCACACGCTGAGCATTTGAAGGAATTTACCATTGCGAGTGCGCCGTATGAGCCGCACATTATGCTCGCGATGCGCGTGCGAAATTCGGAATTTAAGCACGCCTGTTATGCGCTCAAACCGGGTGACGCCATTATGGTGCGGGATCCCGCCGGTGTTTTGTGGGATGCGACATCGACCTCACAAGTATGGCTCTCAGGCGGCATCGGCATTACGCCGTTTCGGGGAATCATGCGCGAGCTCATACATAACCGCGCATCGCTCGCAGTCACTCACATACACTCCGATCGCACCCGCACGGGTGTGCCTTTTTTGCAGGAGTTCGAGTCGTTTGCTACTGCGTACAAGGGGTACACATTTGTTTCGACCATGACACGGGAAGCGGGACAGAGTGCTCGGCGCGGACGCATTACGGCAGATATGATTAGGGCGTGTGCGCCGGATTATGCTTTGAGCGATTTCTTTGTTGTTGGCACAGATTCATTCGTTGCGTCTATGCGTGAGGAGATCTTTGCGCTTGGGGTCTCGCCCTCGCCCTCGCGCGTGCGCACAGAGCGATTTGATGGCTACAAAATGCACGACGCATAAATCCCGATAAGACATTCTCACATTCTCAAGAATATGAGAATGTGTATCGATATTGCATCTCACGAGAGGGGCGGGGATCATCGAGCGCACGGTTCACACAAAAGCAAATATTGGATAGGTATACTGAATGCATACACATAACAACTTTGTATGATTGCACACGCATCAATTAATGTGGGCGACTTCCAGAAGGCAAAGGCGTTCTTTACGACTGTTTTAAAACCACTCGGGTATACGCAGAATATGGAATTTGGCGAAAACGCAGGATACAACGACGGCAAGAATACCGATTTCTGGATAGCTGCAGTGAGCGCCCCGATACCATCGCACGTGGCTTTTGAAGCGAAGTCTGCTGACCAGGTGCAGGCGTTTTACGACGCGGCACTCGCGGCCGGAGCAAAAGACAACGGGGCACCGGGATATCGCACCGAGTATTGGCCGGGGTATTACGCTGCGTTTGTGTACGACCACGATGGAAACAACATTGAAGCCGTGTGGTTTGATTACGGCAAAGTCGATTAGTTGCGACTACGGTCCCAAGAAAAAAAGACGCGGGGGCCGCGTCTTTTTGTCTTAAGGTACATTAAAATAAAGTAAGGCTTGTCTTTAGACGCCGCCTTGAAAGCCAATCGTTGCACCGAGACGATAGCTGGGATCAATATTGTAGGCATTGATGGTGTCATTGAGAGCGGCTGCATGGCCTGCATGCCAGCTTTTCAACGCATCAGCTTGTTTTGCCGGCGTGAGCTCCACCGGGCAACCGTATCGATGGACTGCTCCCTCGCTCACGGTGCAGTATGCGCAGTCGGTATCATGAGATTCGTCCGCAACGCGGGGCTTGTGTGCACGATTAGCTACGCGAGTCATATGCTTATTCTCCATTTCGCTAGCGGCATAATCACACAACAATATGAGGTCGTCAAACAACCGCAATGTTTCAATAGCTTGGAATCACCCCACCTGC
>JBKJSQ010000052.1:0-4748 GCA_046594495.1 Minisyncoccia bacterium
TGCAAGCAGGAACGGTTTCCAAACGAAGTCGTGGGCAGTTACAGTCGTTTAATCACATAACGATTAAACGGAAACGAATCGACGTCACTATATACGTGTGGAATCCTGATAAACGGAAATTCCTATCGTTTGAAAACACGAGCTTTACGTTTGAGGAGTCGGGCTGGACCATTCACGAGTAATCCTCTGAACTCGCGTCGAGAAACTAGCTTGATTTCACCGTTAATCGACTGCGAATTTTTTTATCAATTTCGGAAATGAAGTACGAAATTCCGATAATAACGATCTCAAAACAGATCACGAGGGTAAACCATGACACCGGTGCAATACTCGCAAGAAGCTCAATCATCATATTCCCGATCCGCTGATGTAATAGGTAGAGCGGATAGGTGAGTGCCCCGCAGATAGCAAGCGCCTGTATCACGCGTGGATGCGTAATGTAGCGCGAAAGGTATACGAGCAGGGGCACGCTTAAAAATATGCACACGTGTAATAGCGTGATTATCTGATTGTCATACACGTGGGCATTCATATACGCAGGCAACGACCGCGCGTGGATAATTGTCGCGTACAGAGCGCTTCCAAAAAGGAGCAACCAATCAATCCATTTATCTCTAGCGCTCTGTGCAGTAGCGCTCACAATGAGGGCGAGCGCACTGCCAAAAACGAAATATGCAGCATGTCGTACAAGCAGTAATTTTACGTAAAAGTTCTCGTCGACATGGAATAGATATGCACACGCACTCACAAGCAACCATGCAAGTAGAAAATACCGTATGTTTTGATGCGAAAAGAAGTGCACGAACAAACCAATACCGGTATAAAATATAAGCTCAACCGTGAGTGTCCAATACGATGGGTCGATGAGCGTTGCTGGTCCGACGATTCCATTGAACACGTCGCCGAGCATGGTCATGCTTCGCAGATAATCAATTACAGTCAGCGAGTATCTGGCATCAGGCAAAATGAGCGTTAGGACGTACGTCAGAGTGCAAAGGATCCAAAACAACGGAAAGAGTCGTACAAACCGTCCTTTTGCGAACTCCTTCAGAGACTTCCCTTTGAGGGATTGGACAATAACGAATCCGCTGATGATAAAAAATACTTGTACCCCGAGATTTCCGAATCGATACCAGTGGAGCTCGGGAGTGAGTTCCGTATTGAGAAAATAGTGAAAATTCATGACCCAAAACGCCGCAAAAAAGCGCGCCGCGTCCAGCAAGCTGTAGTAGTGCTTCATAGCCAAAATTCTTTGCTCGATACTACACTGCTCTTGGCGCGATGGGTATGCGCTTTGCTACCACTGAGAATCGTCGAGCAGGGTCTCAACTGCCGCATCCATAAACGGATCAGTCGAGCTCGCAAATTTTGTATCTTTGATATCAACAACGATGTCAGGCGTAATGCCGGTGTGTGAAATATTCCTGCCGCTCGGAGTGTACCAACGTGCGATCGTTATTTTGAGCGTGCCGAGCTTTCCGATATCTACGATCGTTTGCACCGAGCCTTTACCGAACGACGTCTCTCCTACCACTTTTGCACGATTGTGATCCTGCAATGCACCAGCAAGAATTTCTGAGGCCGACGCGCTGTTCCGATTAAGCAACACGACGATACGGCGTGACGACGTGCTCATATCGTCCAGCGTGTCGTAGCCCTTTGATCGATACTCAGTTGCGATGCCGGTTGCACCGGTTTTTTCAGTTACAACAAGCGTATCCTTGGGCAAAAAATAGCTTGCCAAGTCGTTTGCGACGTCGAGATAGCCTCCGGGATTGTTCCGGAGATCAATGATCAGATTATTCGTATCGGATTTAGCAAATCGACCGAGATCTGTCACAAACGCATCAATAGAAGTGCGCGTGAATGTTGCGAGCTGAAGAACAAAAAACTTTTGGTTTTGCGCTGCTTCGATTTGCGCGGTTGCTGCTTTTTGCTCCACGGAGCCCGGAATGGCAGCTGCCGCGGCAGCGGTTGCCTTTGCCACCGCGGCTGCAACGACATCCTTTGCTGCCGAAACTACACGTATAGCAGTTGAGGGAATCACAACAGTACCGCGCGTGAGCTCAACAACGGTTTCTTTCGAGGTCTTTGCCTTTATTATTGTAAGCGCGACGACGGTTCCCTTTGGACCACGAATATTTGGGATGATATCTTCGAGCCGTTTGCCAAGCGTCGGGTCGCCATTCACGGCAATCACGCGATCCCCTGCTTTGAGGCCCGCCTTTTCCGCAGGTGAATGTGGCAAAGTGCCTATTACGATCACGCCGTCAGCGGTCGTGATGTCGAGCCCTGCACCGATGCCCTCGAACTCTCCGTTCACCTGTTCTTTAAAATCTTCCGCATTTTCTTTGGGTAGAAACAGCGTGTACGGATCATCGTACGATGCGGCAAGGCCGGCAATCGCGCCGGCCACGCGCATCGTAGCGGTACTCGTTGCACTGCTAGAGGTGGAAGTAGGTGCGAAGTTTTTATCCAAAATGTTCCATGTGCGCCAGAAGTCTGCGAAGTCCACCTGTGTTGCGGGGTCGTTTATCAGAAGTGTAAGATCACCGCTCGAGGTGGTGTTTTTGAGATTCGCGCTTAGCGGGGCGCTCGTAATGTCGCCCGCACCTCGCTGATAACCAAGTGAATACCCAGCATATCCCGTGCCCACTACAACGACGAGCAAAAGCGCGAGCGAAATGGATGTTTTTTTGAGTGAGGAGAACACCGCGACATTGTACCGCAAAAAGAAAACCGCCGAAGCATCGGCGGTCATCAAGTGTTCGAATCTCACGACAGAACTTCCAGAGAACGAAACGTGAACCTCGACTTCTCGGCATCATCACGCGCCCATGCTTCAACTTGCGTGAGCGGAACAGACGCATCGATATCGGCCGTTTTAATGAGTGACGTCGGACCTCGTGGAGAAAACGGATTCTCCTTCGGATCTCTACAATGCATTCGGTAGCGCTTCGTGCCGCTCGGTGGATACGTAGGTAGTGATTTCGAATCCATGTTCACCTCCTCTAGCATTTCAGTAATTGCTGACAGAATTCAACGATATTCATTCCGGGGCAATTCTTCTGGCGGTAGATACCGCCGAGTAATGCTGTGGTCACGATGGTTTTATCCGAATCATCTGCAGTGTGAAGCACGAACGGTACGTCTTTATGTTGCTCACCCAGTTTCGCATATGCAAGCAATTGCAAACCGCACGTGGAGTCGAGCTTCGTTGAACCCGGCGAGAGCGGCATTTTGTTGTCACTCACAATGAGGTCAAAGTCATTTGCATCGAGCACGTCTTTAACGTCGCAGTAGTTAGTCGACACCGTAGTAATGAATCCATTTCGACGAAATAATCGCTCAAGTGCTTGGCGAATCGACGCATCGTCTTCGGCTATGAGAACTCTCTTATTGGTCATCCACCGCCCCGCTGTTGGATTTACACGCTTCAAATACATTACGTATTTTTAACGACACTGTCAATTCTGTCGCTCGAAGGTAAGCCACATCATTCATAAGGTTTTCGCAAGGTTCAACCTTGCGATTTTTCACAAGTACATTGCGTCATCAGACGGCGTTTGTCGCAAGGTTCAACCTTGCGATTTATCACAAGTACACAAGGTTCGACCTTACATTTTTAAATAGCAATTACTTGATGTACCTATAAACAAAAAGGGTCGCACGTATGTGCGACCCTTTATTCCTCTCAGAACGGTCTAGTTTGAATGAGCAGACTTACTGGGACATTGCGAGCGAATATAGGCTTTCACTGCCAGTTGCGGAACCGATTCAATCAATCCCGCTCTAGAGCGCTCATCAGATGTTAAAACTTTGTGGGGACACGTCTGCTTGATGTACGCCTCCGCCCAGTTGAGGCGCTCATTCAGATTCATAGAGCTCCAATCCTTGGCGGAAAGAGATGTGGGCAGCGTGAAAGTGAGCGCGATAACGGTTGCATGAAGTGTGAGCGAATTTCGCATGTACAGATCCTTTTTTTCTGAAAACCTAAATCTTTTTACCCGAAATAAATTAACACATATTTCCCATATTTCAAGAGGTGCGGATTATTCCCCTGCTATTTCGAATTGGAGCCGCTTTCCAAATCATGGAAATTAGCTATAATCTTCGCTGTTCCACAAACTTTTATGGAATATATTCCGCGGTAGCTCAGCGGTAGAGCGGTCGACTGTTAATCGATTGGTCGTAGGTTCGAATCCTACCCGCGGAGCAAGTTAGGAACAGAGGCGGCGAAAGCTGCCTCTTTTCTTTTGTTATAGCCCTCCTTTTCAGGTTCTAGCGCATCGCACAAGGCTCTTTGATTCTTAAGTTCGTTTTCAATCAGCATGTACGGATGCAGCCTTTCAATGCTCAATTTTCGGTCCTTCAAAGTTAGGTTCGAGCCAATTGTTCCAAATATCGTCCGTTTCTTCTGGAGATCTGGTTTATTGAACTCACGCTGTGCAAAAGTACAAAAATTGAACACTCGTTCCGTAGTATTAAGATCGCGATCAAACTTCTCGCTTGTACCTCCCATTTCCTTCAGTAAACGCTCACGCTCAGCCATGAGTGCGACTTTCTGCATCTTGAATTCTTCAGGTGTATATAGCTCATAAGTTGAGTTTAACGGCGATGTGAACTCACGGCTGAGATTGGCAAGTCTTGTTTCGCAGTTGTTGTACGCTGACTGTAATGAAGACTGCACGGCTTTTTCTTGCGCACCAGAATTTTTACCTTTGTGGTTAAGATAATCTATCGCCAAT
>JBKJSQ010000046.1:0-3327 GCA_046594495.1 Minisyncoccia bacterium
CGGCTTAATTCATAATTGCTATAGACTGCGATTTGCGAACCCGTACCCTTAAAACATACCTCTCGTAGATTCGCCTCGACTACGGATTCACAACGCACGCCAATGGCCTTGAACTTATCTTCGTTGGAAGTTTCTCCCGCCCACGCAAGCCACCAAGCCGGCAATTCATAGTAACAGGCTGGTTGGAATTTCTCTGGAACACCGCTTTCACAAGGCTCTTCAGGGGATCGAGAATCAAGTGCTCTCATGGGCACACCGTGATCACGTTGAAGGGTACTGAGAAAAAACTCCATGAAAACACCGTTGTAACAGCCGCCCACGCGGTCTAATGGATCCTGTGGACAAAGCGCGAGCGCCTCGGTTAATGCATCAGGCCCAAAATACGCTAAGAGGCCGTGGCCAACCCCATGCTCACAAACCGCCACTCTCCCTTGGCCTTTACATGCTTCCGTAAATTCTCCAACACCGGTAATTCCTTTTGTTTCAATAACACTACCTGCAAATCCGTGATAGCAACCAAAACCAAAATCACTTGTACATTGAGGGAGTCCCTCAATCCCTTCTCGGTCATATAGTATCGCCCCAACAATATGCGATAAAGTATGTGCCTCATGGTACGCAAGCATGTCCGCCGTCTTGAGGAATTGTGTGTACGCATCTTCGGGTGTTCGATTAAACTTGTCCTCCCATGTTCGTACACGCTCTTGGTACGCAGATACCGATTTGCTGGGCGAGTACTTCCGAAGCAGGTCCGCGGAACGCATCCAGACAATGAGTGCCACCACAGTGAACAATCCGAGGAGCAAAAAAAGGATTTGTTTCCGAGATAATGCCGTGTTCATATCAGCGTATTCTTTCTACGCGCACAACTGGTGCGCCACGGCTCAGGCATGCCTTCGCAGAGCGCTTTCTTTTGCGGGGAGTCATTCTTCATCCCCTGAACAGCATACGACTCCAATTCCTCCCAGCATGCCTCTTTCGACTCTTCTGGAACGATTGCGTTGCATATATTGAGCGCAATGGGAACGTTGCCCCAGTCCGCCCACACGAACTTGGATGCGGTACGCGCCCAACAGATATCTCGAATGCCTGTATCGACGATGCCTTTACAGAAACTCGCTACGCGCGGCACATCATAGTGGAGATTTTCTATTACGGGGTACATGAGCCCCGAGGCGCATGCAATCTGCGCATTGCGATGTGTTGTTTGTGCGCATAACGCCTCGAATCCTGCGGATGTATCCGCGCTCCCCGGAACCGCAGGCCAGCTTTCTTTGACACACACATTATAGGTAAGTCCGGAAAATTGCGCGCAAAATTTCTTCGTCTGTTTTGCCTCGGGCGCAATGGCATGTATTAACATTTCATCTTCCGGCTCCAGCGGTTGATACAACTGCATAAACACGCCATCCAGACACGTTTGGCGAAAATCATAAACCGACGACTTTGCCAACACGTCGCACAAAGCTGCTGACTTCTTCACATCCGCATCTGTCACAAAGAGGAGCAAATGTCCCATGCCATGCATGCACGATGACCGATCAAGATAGGTCGGATTCCATTCGTCGCGCGGTTCACACACACCCGAGAGCATCGATTGCATCTCGGATACGCTTGCATCAGGATATGAATCTTCGCGAAACCGCTCCTGAAAGGCGCCGTGCATAGCGCCACTGCCGCATATGCCGGCAGGCGACCGGACGACAACATCTTTCCATTTCGAAGGATCCTTTGCGACTTCTCTCTCTGTGATTCGATGAGCAAGTCCGTGACACGATTGGTAGCCAGAGTCGATATCTTGAATAAGTCTCACGATGGCGAATGTTCGCTCCATGGAGAGCCCCCGATCCACAAGACGCGGAACGTGTTCCTCGTAGCAAAGCTCCTTCTTATCCGCGTCGGGAGCAGTAGCACACGTGTCCACCTCGGCTCGTGCGAGCATACGATTACCTTGAAGACTGGTAGGAAGATGGGCTTGAAGAATGAGGAGTAAACCGAGCAGAATTACAAAAATACAAAAAAGGGCGGTGGCATGTTTCCGGATTGACCTTATGATGAACATACAGAATCTCGATATTCCTGCGGAACGCGCGCGCAAATGTTCCGCATAACATCGGCGCTAAAGTATTCTTTTGAATTCGCTTGTATCGCCGAAAAACACTGTCCTCGCAAATCCATAAGCAATCCATCAGTTTCACAAAACTGAAAGGCTTCTTTGTATTGCTGCCCCGGCGAGCCGAATTCCATAATTCCGCCGACAAGCCCGCTCATGCAACCGTCTTGTAGAGAAGTTGTGGGTAATTCACACACCCGCGCATCTTCCAACGTAAGTTGCTTTTGTTCGCTCTTTGCAGCCTGCACGTAGAGTGATACCGCTTCGCGAAGCGCAACTAATCTATATTCTAGAGACTGTATGGTATCAGTGTACTTCACAATAGCAGCAAGGTTATTGTCGCCGCGAGCCGCAGCCTCGGTGTTCATTTGACTGTAACAAGCTTTCCGCTCTGGGGGTGAGAAAAATCCTGTCCGACACAGCGCGTACGGGTCTGAATCGGACTGCAACTTGAATTTCGGGTCCATATACATATTTCCTAACGCATTGAATACGCCGGAAGCACAGCGCATATGCCATTCCTTGTCTGACGAGGCAACGTTCGAACACAACGCGAGGCCGGGTTTTATTATTGCCATTACACTTCCCCACACTCTCGGATCGGTTCCGTCAGTCACGCCGTGTCCTATGCCGTGGTAACACGACCCTTCGGCAAACTCCGCGGAGGGTGGGTGTGGCACATTCTCTCCAACATATGCGCAAAATTCGCGCGCTTTTTCCATATCGTTCGTTTCCAGATACAGAGCGTCCATAAATCCATGATAAAAACCGTATCCACAATACGAGGCCTTACTTGAGAGTTCGGTCTCACCGGTTTTTTCAAACTCATCGTATGCAGCCTTGCCGAGTTCGTGCGTAACGGAATGGCACGTACCGGCAAAGGCTGGGTCAGTATCATACGCAATCGAGAGCGCATCGAAAGCAGCGGAAATTCCATCCTCACGTAGTATCCCTTCAATGACACTCGAATAACAGAGGGGTTTGTTGTCGCTTGTTTTGCATGGAGCGACGGCTTGTGCGGGATCGGTGCGAACATATAGGTAGCTCGTACCCACCACCACAAGAACAATGCCGGATATAAATACGACCAACGGTTTAGAAGTGAGTCCCCTCATTGACGGCATGCGGGCATCATAGCAAATGAGAAATCGTGATGTGTCCCTGTATTTCTGCTACGATTGCGTTGCGTTATGACACGAGCGAACATCATCTGG
>JBKJSQ010000015.1:0-6488 GCA_046594495.1 Minisyncoccia bacterium
TCGCGAATGCCGGCATCGATCATGGAGTCGCCTTTTACCTTGAGGATGTAGCTGGATTCTTTATTCGGTGTGAGATATTCGTCGAAGCTCATGACGTCGAGCAGCTCTTCTTCGGCCGGTGACGGGAACCCTGCCTCGACGAGGCCCAAGAACTTTAGCCCCACCTCTTCTTCAAAATTGTGCGGGATAAGGTGGCCGGTCTTGTCTTTGCGCACGAGCCCCGCGTCTATCATCTGATCGAGCCTGTAGTTGACCGCACTCTTGGTTTTGTAGCCCCAGAGTTTTTGGAGTTCCGAGAACGACGGCATGCGCTTGTGCTCGCGATAGAACTTCGCCATTTCGTCTCGGTACTCTGCAAAATCTTCCATATGGAAAGTATATTAGAACGCTCGTTCTAAAGCAAGCGTGAACGTGAGCAGTGTGGGGATAACGCAACCCCTATGAGTGACGTCGGACGTCGCTCATAGGGGTTACCGCTTAGATACAGGCTTTTGATATGAGTGTCATACTGTGGCGATGCATCGCACTCTTAAGAACAAACAAGTCCGCACCCTTATCGCGCTTCTATTGATAGTCGCTGCGGCCTACATAGCCGATGTGCCCTTCCCGATACCGCAAGGAAAATCTGAACTCAACGGTTTCTACAAAGTGATGCAGGTGTACGACGCCGATACCATCGCAATTCTCCAAGACGGCGAACGTGTCTCGGTGCGACTCATTGGTATTGATTCACCCGAAGTCGATACACGATATACAAAAGCCGAATGCTACGGCATTGAATCATCGGCGAGTGCCCGAGAATTATTGAACGGCAAGATGGTACGAATCGAAACTGATTCCTCACAAAATACCTATGATGCGTATCAACGACTGCTGGCTTATGTGTACCTGCCCACCGAGTCGAGCCTCGGAGGAATATTGGTAAACAAACTATTAATAGAGCAGGGGCTTGCTCGCGAGTACACCTACAAAGACCCGTACACGTATCAATCTGATTTCAAAGCGGCAGAAGAAATAGCCCGTACTTCAAAAAAAGGATTGTGGAGTGCGTGCCTGCCTGCGCAGGCGGGCACAAACTCGCGATCGTCTCCACAGCGCAAGAATCAAGTAGCTGAAATACTCTGTATACTCTACACATGTATCGTTTTCGTGCGGGTGTCGTAGTAGTAGTACTCGCTGCAACATTCTCATCCCCTTTTATTGTAAGTGCGCAGGTCGGAGCGGAATCGGGCTTCAATCAATTCTCCGGCGGCTGTCATCAGATCACTGCAGAAGAAATTGCAGGACTCAAGGCCATGGGCGCTACCATTCCATCAAATGGACTGTTCTGCGATAAAGACAAGCCACTGCTCTATGGTGGATGTTCGGAAAGTCCTTACCCATACTTAAAAACGAAGGACAGAACAGGTCGAGCTGACAGTATCAGCGGCCTCAATTCCGATTTTGCATGCCGCATGATGAAATTTTTCAAAGCTGCGGACGCTGCGGGGCAAAACGTTGCGATAACCTCGGCATACAGATCCGAAGCATTACAAAAAGTGCTCTACGATAAATACATTGCGTGCGGAAGATGTGGCGCTCCCGTTGCCCCACCCGGCAAATCAAAACATGGATTCGGTCTCGCTATCGACCTCTGGATGAATGGCCAAAAAATACCGACAAATACCGCACAGTGCATTGCTAACAATCCGGTGTGTAAATGGGTACATGCAAATTATTCACAATACGGACTGCGATTCCCTATGGAATACGAGCCGTGGCACATTGAACCGAGTGGTGCCGTGAACGGGCGTCAGCAGCCGCTACCTGAAGGCGGGTGGCAGAGTGATGACACCGGTTCACGCTACACGAACACAAGTTCTCAATACAGCCCAAGTATGTGGAATCCTTCGATGGCGCCTACGCCACAGATGTTCTCGCCACTCGGTTCAACGGGCGCACCATCACCAACGGGTTCAACCGTTCCTTCACAGACAGGTTCAACTGGATCAACCGGCCAGACCTACGACCCCAACGCGTATCTCCCTACAAACTACAATTCGATCCCGCTCCCCACTGCATCATCGAGTATCTTTACCGTTCCACCGCCGTACGTGTATCCCTTGAGCACGTCATTAACGACAGGCACGCAAACCAACAACTACTACGACCGGCTCAATATGCTCGCGAGCACCTCTCAGTCGACCGGCGCGTCGACGGCAACCGGCGGCTCCACTAACACCGGCTCGTCGACGCAGCTCAATGACAACCTCTTTGATATCGACAACGGCACCTCGAACACCGGTGGCGCGAATTTAGATGACAACAGACCTATCGTTATCTCCACGACCTCTGTTGCTATCAACCCTATTCACGTCACTCAAACTTTTTCAGGATCTCAGCCGCAACCAGTTGCTACGACCAGCTTGAAAGCGAATCAAAATCAATCGCTCATCATCACACTCCTCACTGCAGTTCGAGATCTCCTTGTTTCGTATTTGAAATTCCTCAAGGCGCAACCCACCTACGGCTTTCAAGGGGCATGGAAACCGGCACAGTCCGGCGCTCTTTATCGCTAGGTTCGGATTGCCGCACAAAGCTTTTTTTGCTATAGTCCTGCGACTAATGGGCTTTACGAAATACACATCGCAAGCGGAAAAAACTCGTCTCGCAATGAACGAGGGCATTCGCGCTAAAGAGGTTCGGGTGCTCGGTCCGGAAGGAGAAAACTTCGGAGTGCTCTCGCTCAATGATGCGCTCGCAAAAGCCCGCGAACTCGGCCTTGACCTCATCGAAATCTCCCCCAACGCCAACCCTCCGGTCTGCAAGGTAACCGATTACGGCAAGTTTAAGTACGAGCAGAAGAAGAAAGACAAGGAAATTAAGTCGAAGGCAACCATAACCGAGACTAAGGAGGCGCAGGTCAAAATTGGTACCTCAACCAACGACATGAATATAAAGGCCTCCAAAATCGGTGCTTGGCTACGGGAAGGCCACCGCGTCAAGGTGGACCTGTTCCTCTGGGGTCGCTATAAATACATGGAATTTGAGTTCCTAAAGGACCGTTTAGAGCGCTTTCTTGCAATAATCCCAGAATCGTATAAAATCGCTGACGAGATCAAGAAGAGCCCAAAAGGCCTCTCGGTCGTCTTAGAGCGCGACATTTCGGGCAAGAAACCGCCTAAACAAGCCAAATCTGACCCATCCATAACCTCGGATGAGCCAAGTGAGCCGAGCGCCTAGACCCGCCCAAATTTTGCCTCGCAAAATTTAGGTGGGTGTAAGTTGTTTCTAAGCTCGCAAAATCTCGCAAGAAAAACTAACATGAAAACAAACAAATCATTCAGTAAGCGCCTACGCGTTACCCGCACAGGCAAAATCATTGCCCGCGCACCGGGTAACAACCATTTCAACGCAAAGCGCTCGAGCAATATCCGCCTCCAGAAGGGGCGCCCAGTAGACATGAAAATGTCGAACGTGCTTCGCTCGCGCTTCCTACCAAATACCCCAAACGGATAACTAATATATGGCACGAGTAAAACGAGGAGTCACAGCAAATAAGCGCCGAAAGAACATCCTGAAGATGGTTAAGGGGTATCGCTTTGGCCGCTCTACCAAGGAGCGCATGGCGAAAGACGCCATTTCTCACGCTGGTACCCACGCGTTCCGCGACCGAAAGACTAAGAAGCGCCTCGCTCGAAACCTCTTTACGCTTCGCATCAATGCGGCAGCGCGCGAGGCCGGCTGGTCGTACTCAAAGTTCATCGGCGCCCTGAAATCAGCCGGTATCACCATCGATCGAAAGTCACTTGCAGGTCTTGCAAAGGACCACCCAGAAGCATTCACCCGCTTCGCAGCAACTCTCAAAAAGGACTAACCAAAACGACCCGAAAGGGTCGTTTTTTTAATTGGAACGTTGCTCCTGCAACAACTGGAGTCCTCGCAATATCGAGCGGGCGTCGGAAAGTCCGTTGTGAGCATTCCCCTCAGGCTCCACGCCGAATGCTCGTGTAATGGTGCTCGAAAAGTACTGCGACGTATCAATGCCGTGCGCATCAAAGAGTTCGCGAACATTATGAAATAAACCGCCGTATTCGTACGGCATTTCGTACAGTTTACAATTCTCCTGAATCACCCTTTCATCATGCCCGAAGGCATATGCAGGCCTATCCCCTCGCCATGTATTGAACTTTTTCCACGCATCAGAGAAATCAACTCCTTCGACGTCTATTTTTTGTTGCGTGATTTTCGTAAGCGATATGAAAAAATCAGAAAGGATAGGATTGATTTTGGGTTGTATATAGAGATCGAGACTTGAAATCTCAGTGAGTGTAGAAGTGTCCACCATAATGGCGCCAATTTCCACGATCTCCCGGTGCTCGTTCGGTCCGCTCCATTTTCGCTCCTGAGCTCCCTCCCATGTGGTGTATTCAGTATCGTAAATAACGATTTCACTGGGAAAATCGAAAGCCATAGCTACATTTTTAGAGAATGACGTCGGCGTTCTTGCCGGTGGCAGACCACCCATCGTGGTTGTTGAAGACAAGATTTGTTCCCTGCTTCATTTTCATTACCTTCTCGATCAACGCTTCTACGAGCGCCTTCGGATCGGTCTCAAATACGATATTGGTGTTTGGTCGATGTGCAGCATCGATAATAAGCTCGAGCAACTCATCGGTGTCCGACGAGCTGCGTAATACGCCAATCGGTCGATGGTCTTCGAACGCAACAGCAAATTCATTGATGGTGCCGATACGGCCCGGGCCGATGATCATCGCATCGGACGATCGTACAAACAGAAGGTCGCGGCCCGAATAGCCGAACCCGGTGTACATAACCACATCCATGTAATCGAGCGGGAGTTGATAGGTTTCCACATGCTCTCGTTCCGTGGCGGCAGGAGAAAATCCGATTGAAAATCCACATTCGTCTTTCGCTCCCATCGCAGCATAGAGCGGAAAACCAGTGGTCGCACCGGTGGTAATGATTGCGCCGTGTTTCGCAATTTCGCGACCGATTTCTTTTGCCTTTTCGAAGGCATCGAGTCCGGCGTATGTGGTATCTGCTGCACCGGAGACGCCAATTTTTACAACGCCGTAGCCGTCGGGAAGGCGGCAAAAGTTCATCGGCACTGCGGAGTGATTCGGATGGATCAGCTTCTTCATCATTGTTCAATTAGTATAACACTGGGGTACAAAAAAATTGCTACCCGATTAGAAATCAATTTCCTGCGAGTCGCCTTTTTTTGGTACGAGCGACTCGATACCGAGAAAGTCTTTTATGCGCTGCGCCAAGAAGAGCGATGCCTTTGTCTCCCCCATTGTGACAAATACTTTCTCAAGTGATTCGCCGGCATTTTCAACAAAGCTCATCAATTGATCGCGATCTGCATGCCCTGAGTAGCCTGTCAGACTTCCGATTTGCGCACGCACGCGAATATTTTCGCCATCAATAGTAACGTTCGGTGCTCCGTCTTGAATGCGGCGTCCGAGCGTGCCCGGTGATTGGAACCCGACAAACAGCACTGTTGCCTTGGGATCTCCGAGATACTCCTTTTCGTGCGAGCGAATGCGACCGCCGGCAGACATACCCGCACCTGCGATGATTACTTTCGGCGCATCAGCCTTGTGGATGGCCGCTGATTCCTGTTTATTCTTTGTAATGGTGAGGCCTGGAAAATCAAACAGATCGTCGCCCCGCTTAATACGTGCCGATGCCGCATCATTGAATAGTTCCGCGTATGCGCTAAATATTGGAGTGATGCGGGATGCAAGTGGTGAATCTAGGTAAATCGGAATTGGTTGGATCGTTCCGTCTTCCACCATGTTGTTGATCTCGTACAAAAGTACCTGTGTGCGCTCAATTGAAAATGAAGGAATCAGGAGCGTTCCACCGCGAGCTCGCGTTTCCTCGATCGTATTTCGAAGTGTATCAGTTCGTGCGTCTCGCTCTTCGTGCAATCGATCGCCATAGACACTCTCCATAACGAGATAGTTTGCACCCTCGGGTGATTCTGTATCACGCAAGAGTGGCTCGGGCGTGTTTCCAAGATCACCGGTAAAGATAATGGTTCGTCCGCCACGTGTAAATCGAACGAGTGCGGATCCGAGGATATGCCCCGCATCTTGAAATTCAACACCGACATCGTGTATGGAAAATGGTTCGTGATACTCGTGAGTCTTCCACAGTTCAACTGCGCGCTTTGCATCTTCTGACTGATACAGCATGTCACATCCATGCCGCAGTGCTTCATCTTCCATAATATGCAGCGCGTCTTCGAACATTATCGCGGCCATATCTCGTGTGGCTCCGGTGGAATAGATTACACCTTTAAATCCGTCACGTACCAATTTTGGAATCCTTCCAATGTGATCTGCGTGAGCGTGCGTTACGATGAGCGCATCTACCGCATGCGTGTCGTAGCGAAATGGCTCATGATTCACGTCGTCGCACGCAAATTCTTGTGCAACAGACCCGCAATCAATCAATATCTTCGTGCCGGCTTGCCC